>JAJAYY010000067.1 GCA_026785965.1 Sphingomonas bacterium | reverse complement strand
GAGCATATGCGCGACAATGAACTGGTCAGCCAGATGCAGGACCAGATGGAAGAAACGCTGGCGCAGCTGATGCATTTCCTCGCCGACCGGCCCTGAGGCTGCTAAGGGCGCGGCATGTCGCTGATCTTCGGCCTGTTCCTGTTCCTCGCCACGATCGCCGTGATGGAGGGCTTCGCCTACGTCATGCATCGCTGGGTGATGCACGGGCGGATCGGCTGGCTGCTCCACGAAAGCCATCATCGCGAGCGGCTTGGGCGGTTCGAGCTCAATGACCTTTATGGCGTGATCTTCGCCGTGCCGTCGATCGTCCTGCTCTACGGCGGGCTCCAGGCGGGGTGGGGCGAGTGGGCGACGTGGGTCGGGGCCGGGATCGCGGCTTATGGCGCGATCTATTTCGGCTTCCACGACGTCATCGTCCACCGCCGCGTCGAGCATCGCATCGTCCCGCGCTCGCCCTACTTCAAGCGCATCGTCCAGGCGCATCGCCTCCACCATGCGGTCGAAAGCCGTGAGGGGACGGTCAGCTTCGGCTTCATTTATGCCCCCCCGGTCGAGCGGCTCAAGGCCGAGCTCGGATCGAGCGATGGCGCGCGGATCAGGCGGCCGCGCCCATCTTCGCTAGCGAAGATAGCAGACTAAGCCGCGTCGCGCGTCCACAAGCCAGCGCGGCTGACTTTCGCGGCGGGCATCAGCGCTTCGCCGAACGCCTCGATCACCAACGCGAATTTTTCGGCCTTCGAGATGCTGATCCGTCCTTCCCACGCGCGTGGGCCGAGCGCGACCGCGCGGCTCGCGACTTCGCCATAGATGCCCGCCGCCGAGAGCACCGCCCAGCGACTGCGAAAGGGGAGCCGCGCCGCGCCGACCTTCGATGAGCGGCGATAGGTTTCGGCGAGCGAGGCAAGGCGCTGGGCGATCGCCATCCGGTCGTCGCGGCGCGCCGGGTCGAGCCCCCACTCGCTCGGAATATAGGTCCTGCCGACCCGCGCATCGTCGGCGAGGTCGCGCGCGATGTTGGCCAACTGGAACGCGATTCCGAGGTCCGAGGCGCGGTCAAGCGTGTCGCGGTCGGCGGGGTCGACCCCCATGACATGCCCCATCATCACCCCCACCGCGCCCGCGACTTGATAGCAATAGGACAGCAGATCCTGTTCGCTTGTCGGGGTCCAGCCCGCCGCATCGCGCGTGAACCCTGCGAGATGGTCGTGCGGCAGATCGGCAGGAATGCGCGTCTCGGCCGCGACCACGGCGAGCGAATCGAACGGGACCAGTCCGGTCGCAGCTCCGGCAAGCGCCAGATCGGTCGTTTCGCGCAGGAAGGCGATGCGTTCGGCAGGATTCTCGGGTGGCTTGGCGTCATGGCCGAGCGTCTGGCCATCGGTAATGTCGTCGCAGGCGCGGCACCAGGCGTAGAGCAGCCAGCTGCGCTCGCGGGTCTTGAGGTCGAAGATCTGACTGGCGAAGCGAAAGCTTTTCGACCCCGCGGCGATCGTCCGCTGGGCTTCCTCGACCAGTCGCTGCCGCGCCTCGTTCACGCCAGCATCAGTCCGGCGGTTGCCTCGGCCGATCCGACGACGCCGGGGATGCCCGCGCCCGGATGAGTGCCCGCACCGACGAAGTACAGATTGCGGATCTTGTCGTCGCGATTGTGGGTGCGCAGCCAGGCCGACTGCCAAAGCACGGGTTCGAGGCTGAACGCCGAGCCCAAGTGCGCGAAGAGGTCGGTCTGGAAATCGCTCGGCGCATAATGGAAGCGCGTGCGGATGCGGCTGCGGATGTCGGGAATCAACCGTTCTTCGAGGACGTCGAGAATGACTTCGGCGTAGCGCTCGCCCTCGACGCTCCAATCGACCGGAGCCTTGCCCATATGCGGGACTGGGGCGAGAACATAGAAGGTCGAGCAGCCCTCTGGCGCCATCGACGGGTCGGTCGCGGTCGGGTGGTGCAAGTAGAGCGCGGGGTCGCTCGCCAGCGTGCCGCGGTTGTAGATGTCGCCGAGCAATTCCTTATAGCGCGGGCCGAACAGGATCATGTGGTGGGCAATGTCGGGGAAATTGCCCTCGAGCCCGAAGTGGAGCACGAACAGGGACGGCGAATAGCGTTTGCGCTTGAGCGCCTTGACCTGCTGCGCGCCCCTCGCGTGGCCTTCGATCAGGCCGTAGCTGGCGACGATGTCGCCGTGGGAGGCGACCGCATCGGCCTCGCCGTGCCAGCCCGACTTGGTCCGCACCGCCGTGGCGACGCCGTCGACGACCTCGATCGCGACTGCGGGATCGTCGAGTCGGAGCTCGCCGCCGAGGCGTTCGAACAAGGCGACCATCCCCGCGACAAGCCTGTTCGTCCCGCCCTTGGCGAACCATACGCCGGCGTCACGCTCGAGCTTGTGGATCAGCGCGTAGATCGCCGAACAGGTCATCGGATTGCCACCGACGAGGAGGGTGTGGAACGATAATGCCTGACGCAAATGTTCGTCTTGCACAAACTTTGCGACAATCGAATAGACCGAGCGCCATGCCTGATATTTGGCCAGGGCAGGGGCGGCCTTGAGCATGTCGCCAATGCTCTCGAATGCCTTGGTGCCAAGCTTGACATAGCCTTCTTCGTAAACCCCGGCGGAGTAAGCGAGGAAGCGCTTGTAGCCTTCGACATCGGCGGGGTTGAGCGCGGCGATCTGGGCGAACAGATACTCGTCGTCATTGGTGTAATCGAAGCGTGTTCCGTCGGGCCAATCGAGCGCGTAAAAGGGCTTGACCGGGACTAGCTCGACATCGTTCGCAATGTCGTCGCCCGACAATTTCCATAACCGTTCGAGGCAGTCGGGGTCGGTGATGACGGTCGGTCCGGCGTCGAACATGTGCCCGTCGCGTTCCCAGTAATAAGCGCGCCCGCCGGGCTTGTCGCGCGCTTCGACGATGGTCGTCTGAATCCCCGCGGACTGGAGCCGGATAGCGAGCGCGAGCCCGCCGAAGCCCGACCCGATGACGATAGCGCTCTTCACAATTTTCCCCTCAGCGCGGCGATCGCGCGCACGACAGATACGGGCGGGCGCCCAGAAAGGATGCGCAGCCGATCGGCAAGGCTCGATCGACCGGCGTAAAAGCGCGCGATCAGCGGCGGCTGCAGCCGATAGAAACGCTCGAGGATGCGGTAGCGCTGCGGCGGATCGGCGGCCTTGAACAGCATTTTGGCAAGCATCCGGTCGAACCTGCCGCGCCGCCAATGGTCGAGCGCGCGGGCCCGGGTCGCGGCGCCAAGATTCTCATCCAGCGGTGCCTCGCTCGCAAGCCACGCCGCGAAGCGTACCGCATCGGGCAGCGAGTAGCTGGTCAGCGGATGGAATAAAGCGGCGCGAACGCCGCCGCGGGCAAGGTCATCGCTGATTGGCCAGAAAGCGTCGAAATCGCCTCCCATTACCACCGGCAACACCCCGGTTTCCTCGCGCGAGATCGCCGCGGCCTGCCATCCTTGCGCGGCGGCATAAGCGGCAATGCGCTGCGCCAGTTCGTCGCGGTCGAGGTCGGGCGAGTCGGAATAATAAGTGTCCTCGACGAACAAAGCGGTCGGCGAGAAAGGTAAGCAGTAGACGAAGCGATAGCCTTCGGCCTGGTCGACCGCGGCATCCATTACCACCGGGCGGTCGAGGCCGTGACCGGCGGGGATTTCGAGCAACTGCCCGCAAAATTTCTGCCACCCGCAGGCGAGCCCCGGCGGGGTCGCCCAAAGCCCGCGCGTATCGAGCACCGCCCTGGCAGCAAGCATTCGACCATCGTCAAGGATCACCTCGGTCGGCGAGGCATGGGTCGCGGCAGCCTGGATAATCGCTTCGGCGGGGAGCGCAGCGCGAAGCGCGACGTCAAGCCGCTCGCTTGCGATTGTCCGATACGGCTGCTCGATACGGCGGTGGTGCGCGGGAAAGCGTACGTCGTAGCCGGCCCAGCGATGCGCGATCAGCGGCTCGACCAGCGCTGCGTCGGCGGGGGCGATGTCGCTATCGAAGAACGACCACAGATGATTGCCGCCGAGTTGCGCTTGAGGCTCGACCAGCCCCAGCTTGAGGTCGGGCCGCCGCGCGCTCAGCGCCAACGCGGCCAGCCCCCCGGCGAGCCCGCCGCCAAGGATGATCAAGTCGTGGCGTGGCGCAGGCATCGGCCTGCCTCTAGCCGTGCGCGTGTGGCGCGCCTAGTCTCTTGGTATGGCACTGACCCTGATCCTTTCCGCATTGGCGATGACGATGATCGTCGGGGTTCGATATTTGGTCACCAGCGGGCTGTTCGCGGCGTGGACCGCGCGGCGGTTTCCCGGACGGCTGGCGGGACAAGGCCGACAGATCCGGAGCGAGATTGCGTGGAGCCTGGCCTCGGCGGCGATCTACGGCGCGCCCGCGGGGATCGTCGCATGGGGCTGGCAGGAGCGCGGCTGGACTCAAATCTATAGCGACGCGGCGGCGTTTCCATGGTGGTGGATGCCCGCCTCGCTGCTGGTCTATCTGCAGGTCCATGACACGTGGTTCTATTGGACCCACCGCCTGATGCACCGCCCCTGGTGGTACAAGCGGATGCATGCGGTCCACCATGCCAGCCGACCGCCGACAGCGTGGGCGGCAATGAGTTTTCACCCGTGGGAGGCGAGCAGCGGGGCAGTGGTCATCCCCGCGCTGGTGTTCGTTATCCCGATCCATGTCGCGGTGCTCGGCGTGGTGCTGGCGATCATGACGCTGATGGGGGTGACCAATCACATGGGGTGGGAAATGTTTCCGCGCCGCCTTGTTCATGGAAGATTGGGAAAATGGCTGATAACGGCGAGCCATCATGAGCTCCACCACCAGAAATACCGTTGCAATTACGGGCTGTACTTCCGCCATTGGGACCAATTGTGCGGCACCGATCGCGGGCTTGGCGAGTTTGCGCCGGCGCGTGCTGCTGCTGGCACCGCTCGCGGCGCTGCTGACGATCGGCGCAGACCGGCCGCCGAGCGCGGCTGAACTCGAGGTCACGGTCAGGGGGCTTCGCAATCAGCAGGGCGCGGTGATGATCTGCTTGACCCGCCGCACCGCCAAACACTTCCTCGCTTGCGACCGCGACCCTGACCGCGTGACCCGGATTGTCGCGGCGGGGGAGGCAGGGCTGATCCACATCGGTGGACTGGTGCCGGACGACTACAGCCTGCTGCTCCTCCACGACGAAAATCGCAACGGCAAGCTCGACACGCGCTTAGGAATGCCGCGTGAGGGGTTCGGCTTCTCGCGCAATCCAGCGCTGCGGATGGGCCCGCCGCATTATTCCGATGTCCATTTTGCGCTTCCGCCGGGCCGCAGCCTTCAGGCGATCAAGGTCAAATATCTGCTCTAGGACTGCGCGCCGTGCCGTGCTTGCCGGTCCTTGAATACAGGGGCCCGTCAGGCGCTTTTTTGGTGACCCCTACGGGATTCGAACCCGTATTTCAGCCGTGAAAGGGCCGCGTCCTAACCCTTAGACGAAGGGGCCATCGCAGCAAGCGCGTGGCGCGGGCGCCCTATGCTGGCTGGCGCGCGTGCTGTCAATCAGACGCTCAGCGGGACTTGCGAATCGGCCACCAGGCGCTGGTTGAGCCACGCCAGGGTCAGCGCGGCAATGCGCGGCGCGGCGTGTCCGTCGCCGAACGGGAAGCGCGGCACCGTCATCGCGCCAAGCCGGGCGGGATCAGCGATCAGGTCGCTCACCGTCGCGACGATCCGCTCGCGATCGGTCCCGACCATGACCGCATTGCCCGACTCGATGCATTCGGGACGCTCGGTGCTGGCGCGCAACACCAGCAGCGGGACTCCCAGCGCAGCGGCCTCTTCCTGGATCCCGCCCGAATCGCTCAGGATCAGGTCGGCGCGGCGCATCTGGTCGATCATCGCGGCATGTCCGAGCGGCGTGCTGAGGTGGATCGCGGGTTGGTTGCCGAGCAAACTGAACATCGCTCCCGCGACCTGCGGATTGGGGTGGAGCACGACATCGATCGTGACATCGCCACGATCGGCGAGCTCGACCAGCGCAGCCGCGACATTGGCCAGCCCCGCGCCCCAATTCTCGCGTCGGTGGCAGGTTACCAGGACATGCCGTGGCCGCCGGCCGCGGGCTTTGCGGCGCGCCCGCGGCATTTGCTCCACTTGCGTCAGCAGGGCGTCGATCCCGCTGTTGCCGGTGACGTGGAGCGCGCCCGGGCAACGCTCGCGGACAAGATTGGCGGCGGCTCCGTCGGTCGGCGCGAACAGCAAGTCGGCAAGCGCGTCAATCTCGGTTCGAAAGTCCTCCTCGGGCCACGGCGAGGCGGGATCGAAGCTGCGCAGGCCAGCCTCGACATGCGCCAGCGGCACTCGGCACAGGCTCGCGGCGCGCGCCCCGCCGAGCGCGCTCGACGTGTCGCCCTGGACGATCACGAGGTCGGGGGTATCACGCCGCCAGTGCCGCTCAAGCGCGGCGCAGACCTCCTCGACATGTTCGAACGGATCGCTGCGCCCGGCGCAACCAAACGCGGTCGCAGGCAGCGTCTCGAGCGCATGATCTGCGGGATTCAGACCGGGGTGCTGGCCGGTCAGGTAAAGCAAGGGCAAGGCGCCGCTTCGGCCAAGCGCCGCTGCCACTGGCGCGAGCTTGATTGCTTCAGGTCGGGTCCCAATTACTAGACCAATACGAAACTCGCGCAGCTTTCCCCCTGGCTTCGGCTCCGCCATCTTGCCGCAACCGCTCTCGCGCCGCAAGCCGCGTCAAAAGGACTGGACAAGCGCCGCGCCGCAGATCATCGCAGCCGCTAGGGGAGGGGTTCCTTGGCGACCAAGCAATCATCGATCGACGGAATTCTCGTCGCGCAAGTGACCGATCTGCACATCGGGTTCGACCGCGGCAACAATCACGAACTCAACGTGCGCCGGCTCAATCTGGTGATCGACCAATTGAACGCGATGCGTCCTAAGCCGTCGCTTTTGCTCGTTACTGGCGATTTGGTCGAATATGGCGACGACGCCGAAGCCTATAAACACATGCACGCGCTGATCGGGCGTTGGGATGGGCCGTTGCTGTGGGCGATCGGCAACCATGACTCGCGTGCCGGCTTTGCCGCCCAATTGCCGTCAGTGCCGCGCGATGCCAACGGCTTCTTTCAATATGAGATCGACCATGGCGGGTTGCGCTGGATCGTGCTCGACACGCTCGACGAGGGGCGCCACGGGGGCATGGTGTGCGAAGCGCGCGCGGCCTGGCTTGAGGCGCGGCTGGCCGAGCGGTCCACCGTCCCGACGGTGCTGATCCTCCACCATCCGCCGGTCGATACCGGAATCGACTGGATGAGCGCGCTGTCGTGCGAGGAGTGGGTCCAGCGGCTCGAGGCGGTGATTACGCCCGCGACCCAGGTGGTGGCGATGATCTCGGGCCACGTCCACCGTCCGATCGCGACCAGTTTCGCCGGCAAGCCGCTCAGCGTCTGCGCCTCGACCGCGCCGACGTTGGCGCTTGATCTTCAGGACATCGACCCGGCGCGCCCCGACGGGCGGCCGCTGATCCTCGCCGATCATCCGGCCTATGCGCTGCATTATTGGAACGGCGAGCGCATGCTGACCCACTTCGACACCGCCGGGCAGCATCTCGTGCTCGCCAGCTATGACGACAACGTCCAGCCGATGATCCGCGATTTCCTCGCCGAACGAGGCACGGGTTAAGCGGTCGGTTCGATATGCCGTGCCGGCCAGGCCAGCAACAATGGCCTAGCGGAAATTGTCTGCATAGGCCTGGAGCTTGAGCGTCACCGGCGCGGCTGGGATGAGATGGATGTCGAAGCCTTTCCGTGCCGCATAAGCGATCGCTTCATCCTTTGAATCGAACGTCAACCGCACCTGGGTGTTGGTGTCGCCCGATCCCGCCCAGCCGGTCAGCGGATCGGCGCGGAGCGGCTCGATGCGCTCGAACTCGAGGGTCCAGCGGCCATCGTTGGCCTTGCCCGACTGGGTCGTGCGGCGTTGTTGCTCGATGATGCGCGCAATGGTCATCAGGCGCGGATGGCGCAAGCGTGGCGCGGAATCAAGCGCGGCGCTTGGTGCGTAGGGTCGGGGGTGCCGAGGCGGGATCGTCGGGCCACGGATGGCGTGGATAGCGACCGCGCATTTCCTTGGCGACCTCGTGCCAGCTTCCGGCCCAGAAAGCGGGCAAGTCGCGTGTGGTCTGGATCGGGCGGTGCGCCGGGCTGGTGATGGCGAGCGTCAGCGGCACGCGGCCACCAGCGACTATCGGATGATCCTTCAAGCCATAGAGCGCCTGGGCGCGAACTTCGACCGTCGGGCCGCCGGTTGCGGCATAATCGATCGGGTGGGTCGATCCGGCGGGCGAGGCGAAATGGGTCGGGGCAAGCCGGTCGACGGCACGTCCCGCGTCATAGCCGAGCAGGCCGTCGAGCGCGTGGCGCAGCGCGGAGGCGTCGATCGCGTCGAGGCGGCGCTGGCCGCCAAGCAGCGGCGGGAGCCATTCGTCGAGACGGGCGAGCAGCTTAGCATCGGATAGATTGGGGATCGCCGGATCATGCGCTGCGGCGAAGGCGGCGCGCTGGCGCAGCGCGGCGGCGCTGTCGCTCCACGGCAGCAAAGCGAGGCCGTGGCGGCGGACGGCGTCGAACAGCCCCGCCTCGATCGCGGCCTGGTCGGGCTTGGGGTCGGGTGCAGACGACAGGCGGATCGCGCCGAGGCGGCGGCCCTTCGTTGCGCTGATCGCAGAGGAAGCGGGGTCGAAGCGGACCTCGGTGTAACGCTCGATGCGGTCGGCAAACAGCGTTTCAATATCGGCGAAGTCGATTGCGGCCGCGGACAGGATGCGCGCGCCCGAGGCTGCGCCGGCAACTTCGCCAACCGCTAGCCATTCGCTGCGCGCCAGCGGCGAAGTCGGATCGAGCCGAAACCCGCGCCCGCCGACCGACTGCCACTGCTCGCCAGTCGAATCGCGGCGCCGTGAAAGCCGGTCAGGAAAGGCGAGCGCGAGGGCAGCACCTATCCCCTCTTCCCTCGCGGGAGAGGATCGACTCGCCAAGAGCGAGCGGGGTGAGGGGGCGGATCTGTGCGCCCACCGATCCGCCATCATCCGCGCCGCTTGCGCGCGTGGCCCGCGCTCCTCGCGCCAGCGCCGCAACCGCACCTCGAGGTCGGGATCATTCCCGCCCAGCCCGCGCTCGGTGAGCAGCGCGGCGGCGTCGGCGGCGGCGCCGGCAAATCCGCGCTCTCCCGCTTCGATCATCATATGCGCCAGCCGCGGCTCGAGCGGCCAGCCGGCGATCGCGCGGCCGTGGGCGGTGAGGCGGCCGTCCTCATCGAGCGCACCCAGCCGAGTCAGCCGCTCGCGCGCTTCGGCCAGCGCCGGGGCGGGCGGCGGATCTAGGAACGGCAGCCGCGCCGGATCGGCCTCGCCCCACAGCAGGCAAGTCAGCAGCAGGCTCGACAGGTCGGCCTCGAGGATTTCGGGCGGGTCGTGCGCGGGCAGCGCGGCGGTCGCGGCCTCTTCCCACAGGCGGATGGCGACCCCCGGTCCCTGGCGCGCGGCGCGTCCGGCGCGCTGGATCACGGCGGCGCGGCTGGCGCGCTCGGT
>JAJAYY010000066.1 GCA_026785965.1 Sphingomonas bacterium | reverse complement strand
CTTCGGCCGAAAGGACCGGATCGGACAGCAGCGACGCGCGGTGGAGGGAGGCGGCGCAGTGTTTCAGAAGATCGGCTTCGCGCTGATTGAGCGCCAGTCGTGACGGTGCCGGTACGATTTCCGCAGCGCGGCCGGTAATCGCGGCCTTGAGCGCGTCGATGCCAGCCCCCGTCACCGCAGATACGGCGAGCCCGAGCGCTTGCCGAATGTCGCACTTGGCGGCGACGAGCAACGCCTGCCGATGGTCGGGGAGGTCGTCGGGTCCGCCGAGCCACAGCAATATGTCGGCTTCCTCGATCTCCTGCCGCGCCAGCCTGACGCCAATCCGTTCGATCGAGTCGTCCGAATCGCGCAGCCCGGCGGTGTCGACCAGCACCAGCGGCAGCCCGTCGATCGCGAGCGGGACCTCGATTCGATCGCGAGTGGTGCCGGCAATCGGGGTGACAATCGCGCGCGGTTGCCCGGCGAGCGCGTTGACCAGGCTCGACTTGCCGGCGTTGGGCGGCCCCGCGACCACCACGCGCACCCCGTCGCGAAGCTTCTCGACCCGCGGCGCGGCGAGCAGCGCCTCAATCTCTGCGGCCAGCGCGGTCAATCGGGCCGCTGGATCGTAGGCCGCAGTGCCATCGTCCTCATCGGCGTAATCGATCGCCACTTCGGCCTCGGCAGCCATGTCCAGCACAGCCGCGCGCCACGCCTCGATCTGGGACCGCAGCGCACCCTCCGAGCGCTTGAGCGCGCTGTGCCGCTGGGCCTCGGTTTCGGCCTCGAGCAATTCGGCAAGACCTTCGGCCTGGGTCAGATCGATCCGGCCATATCCGAGCGCGCGGCGGGTGAATTCGCCCGGCTCGGCGCCGCGCACGCCGTCGAACGAAATCAGCGCGGCAATCAGCGCATCGACCACCGCTCTTCCGCCATGACATTGATATTCCACGATATCTTCGCCGGTCGCCGTGTCTGGCGCGGCAAAACACAGGACCAAAGCACGGTCGATCGGGGCTTGATCGCGGGGGTCGCGCAGGATTCTCAAGCTGGCGGTGCGCGGTGGCGGGAGCGGCCCGGCAATCGCTGCGGCGGCGGCAAAGGCGGCACGCCCGCTAGTCCGAACCACGGCGATCGCGGCTGGCGGACGTCCGCTCGATAGCGCGACGATCGTGTCATCGATCGCGCGGCGGGTCACACGATCAGCGGCGCGACGTCGTGCCAGCCTTCCCAAATCATCTTGCCCGCGACGTACACGATCACGGCCAGGCCGACGAAGGCAACCCAGCGGTAGCGTTCAATATATTTGGCGATGATGTTGGCCGCGATGCCCATCAAGGCGACTGCGAAGATCAGCCCGACGATCATGATCCCGGGATGGTCGCGCGCCGCACCCGCAACCGCGAGGACATTGTCGAGGCTCATCGACACATCGGCGACCGCAACCGCCCAGGCGGCGGCGGCGAAGCTTTTTGCGGGGCGGATGCCGCTCCGTTCGTCGCCCTCGATTTCGGGACTGCCGGCGCTCTCGCCACTATGGTCAAGCTCGCGCCACATCTTCCACGCCACCCACAGCAGCAATATCCCGCCAGCGAGGATCAGCCCGACGACCTGGAGCAACTGGGTGACGATCAGCGCGAAGAACACGCGCAGCACGAGCGCCGCGAGCACGCCGATCAAAATGACCTTCTTGCGCTGCTCGGCGGGCAGCCCGGCGGCGAGCGCGCCGACCACGATCGCATTGTCGCCCGCCAGCACGAGGTCGATCATCAGCACCTGGATGAAGGTCGACATGGCCGCCGGCGAAGTGATGTTCGAAAAATCGTGGACGATCGCCGCCCACATGTCCGCAGGAGAACCGAGCCCTCCGGCGGCCGAAGCGGCGGTGGCGGCGAGTAAAGTGTCGATCATCGATGAGTCCCCGTGTTCATGCCAAGCGGAGAATGCATCTCGCCCACATTATATCCGACGCCGACACCGCGAATCTCGTCGACCGCGCGGTGCCGACCGGCGCTTACTGGTTCATGCTGGCGAAGAAGTCTTCGTTCGACTTGGCGTCCTTCATCTTGTCGAGCAGGAACTGCATCGCATCGATCGTGCCCATCTGCATCAGGATGCGGCGCAGCACCCACATCTTGCTGAGGGTTGCCGGATCGACCAGCAATTCTTCCTTGCGGGTGCCCGACTTGCCGACATCCAGCGACGGGAAGATGCGCTTGTCGCTGACCTTGCGGTCGAGCACGATTTCCGAATTGCCCGTGCCCTTGAACTCTTCGAAGATGACTTCGTCCATCTTCGACCCGGTATCGATCAGCGCCGTGGCGATGATCGACAGCGACCCGCCCTCCTCGATGTTGCGCGCGGCGCCGAAGAAGCGCTTGGGGCGCTGCAAAGCGTTGGCGTCGACGCCGCCGGTCAGCACTTTGCCCGACGACGGCACGACGGTATTGTAGGCGCGACCGAGACGGGTGATCGAGTCGAGCAGGATGACAACATCCTTCTTATGCTCGACCAGCCGCTTGGCTTTTTCGATCACCATTTCGGCGACCTGGACGTGGCGCGTGGCGGGCTCGTCGAAAGTCGAGGAGATCACCTCACCTTTGACCGAGCGCTGCATGTCGGTGACTTCCTCGGGCCGTTCGTCGACCAGCAGGACGAGCAGGAACACCTCCGGATGGTTGTCGGTGATGGCCTTGGCGATATTCTGGAGCAGCACGGTCT
>JAJAYY010000065.1 GCA_026785965.1 Sphingomonas bacterium | reverse complement strand
GGCGGGGGGCGGTTCGTTCATCACGCTGCCGGCGTTGATTGCCTTCGGCCTCGATCCCAAGCTGGCGAACATCACTTCGACGATGGCGTTGTTTCCGGGGCAGATCACGACCGGCATCGCCGGCCGCTCGCTGGTGGCGGGTGCCGAGCGATTGTCGTTCCGCGCGCTGGCGATCATCAGCTTTCTGGGCGGTATCGGCGGCGCCATGCTGTTGCTTTACACCCCATCGCGGACATTTTCGGTGATGGTGCCGTGGCTGGTGCTCGCCGCCACCGGCCTGTTCGCGTGGTCAACCTTCGGCCCCCGGCCCAAAGCGTCGAGCGAACCCCCGCCGGCGTGGGTTTCGGCGCTCATCCAGAGCATCATCGCGCTGTACGGAGGCTTTTTCGGTGGCGGCGCCGGGATCATGACACTGGCGGCGCTCACGCTCGCCCGCATGCCGGTGCGCAACGCCGCCGGTACCAAGAACGTGTTGATGGCGCTGGCGAACCTTTCGGCCGCAGCAGTTTTCGCCGTGTCGGGCACCGTCGCCTGGGCGCAGGCGCTGGCGATCGGCATCGGCGCAATGGCGGGCGGCTATCTCGGCGCGCGCGCGCTTAAGGTGCTGCCTGAGCGGTCAATCAAGATCGGCGTTATTGTGATCGGTATTGCATTAACAGTCGGGCTAATTCTTCGCGCCTAACGCCGCTGGCCGTTCTCGTCGATCAGCACTTCGCGGCGGCCGACATGGTCGGGCTTCGACACGAAGCCGTCCTGCTCCATACGCTCGATCAGCCGCGCGGCGTTGTTGTAGCCGACGCGCAACTGGCGCTGCAAATAGCTCGTCGAGGCCTTTTGCGCCTTGGCGATGATGTCGATCGCGCGGGCATAGCTGTCGGCCTCGTCATCGCCGGCAGCGCCGCCGGTGCCGCGGTTCGCGCCCCCGCCGATACCCATGCCGCCGCCACTATCGAGCCCCCATTGGCCATCGATGTCGGTCGGGTCCTCGGTCACCGCCTCGACATAACTTGGCATGCCCTGCCGCCGCCAATGTTCGGCAACTGCCTCTACCTCGTCATCGGTGACGAACGGGCCATGCACGCGGGTCAACTGCTTGCCCCCCGACATCCACAGCATATCGCCCTTGCCGAGCAATTGTTCGGCGCCCTGTTCGCCAAGGATGGTGCGGCTGTCGATCTTGCTCGTCACCTGGAAGCTGATGCGTGTCGGTAGATTGGCCTTGATGACTCCGGTGATGACATCGACCGATGGCCGCTGCGTCGCCATGATCAGGTGTATTCCAGCCGCGCGCGCCTTTTGCGCCAGCCGCTGGATGAGAAACTCCACCTCCTTGCCCGCTGTCATCATCAGGTCGGCGAGCTCGTCGACAACCACCACAATGAGCGGCAGCGGCTGCAGGTCGAGCACTTCCTGCTCGATGATCGGCAGTTCGGTTTCGGGGTCCCAGCCGGTCTGCACGCGGCGGATGAAGGGCTTGCCCGTCAGCTTGGCCTCAATGACCTTCTGGTTGAAAGTGGCAAGGCTGCGCACGTTGATCGCCGACATCTGGCGATACCGGTCTTCCATCTGCTCGACGGTCCATTTCAGCGCGCGGATCGCCTTGGGGGGATCGGTGACGACCGGCGCGAGCAGATGCGGAATCCCGTCATAGGTCTTCAGTTCAAGCATCTTGGGATCGATCATGATTAGCCGGCACTGCGCCGGGGTCAGCCGGAACAGCAGCGACAGGATCATGGCGTTGAGCCCGACCGACTTACCCGATCCGGTGGTGCCGGCGATGAGGAGATGCGGCATCGGTGCCAGATCGGCGATCACCGGCTCGCCCGAAATATCCTTGCCGAGGATCAGCGGCAGCGTCGCGTCGCGATCCTCGAACGCCTTCGAGCCGAGCAGTTCGGAAAGGCTGACCATCTCGCGCGACAGGTTGGGCAGTTCGATACCGATGACATTCTTGCCCGGCACCACCGCAACGCGTGCCGAAAGCGCCGACATCGAACGCGCGATGTCATCGGCAAGCCCGATCACCCGCGACGCCTTGATCCCCGGCGCCGGTTCCAATTCATACATCGTCACCACCGGGCCCGGCCGCACCTCGCCGATGCGGCCGCGCACACCGAAATCCTCGAGCACGCCCTCGAGCAGCCGGGCATTCTGTTCAAGGCTTGCGGCATCGACGCGCCGCGCCGGGCCGCTGGGCGGTGGCCGCAGCAACGACAGGCTGGGCAAAATCGCATTGTCGCCCAGATCGAGCGCCGATTGGCGTTCCTGCTGGCCACGCTTGCCGGGGGCAGCGCGCTGTTGCGCTTCCACGACGATCGCCCGCGGCGCCGCCGGCTGTTGGTCGCCGGCATCGCCATCGGCATCGCGCGGCGCCACCCGCCGCGCCGGTCGCGGCACTACCGGGATGTCTTCCGCGTCATCGTTGTCGGCAGCATGGCGGCGCAGCAGCACCGCCAGTGCCTGCCCATCGGCAAAGCCCAGCCCGCTGCCCCAGCCGGCCAGCGCCAGCCCAATTGGAACCAGCAGCACCGCCACCAGCAACCCCACCGAAACCCCCACCAGCAGGCTGGTCTCGCCCAGCGCCTGGGCCATCTTGTCGGTGATGATGCCGATCAGGCCGCCGGCGCCGGCAGGGGCTCCCAGCGCATCGATTTGAATCGCGCCGATCGCCGCCGCGATTGCCGCCACGCCGCCAAGCGTTGCCAGTGCACCGCGCCGCCACGGAAAACTTCGGTCGGCAACCAGCCGCAGCCCTGCCACCACAAACGCCGGCGCCAGCAACAGCGCCGGCCAACCAAGAATCTGCAGCACAAAGTCGCCCAGGTGCGCGCCGAAACTGCCGAGCGGATTGGTGGCAACCCGCCCGGTAACCGTGTTGAACGATGGATCGAGCGGCGAATAAAACAGCACGGACAGCACCAGCGCAGCCGCCAGCAGCAGCAACGCGGCCCCTCCCAGTGCCAGCCCGACGCGGCGGAGTGCAGCCTGCGTGGCAGCCGCGAGCCGCGCACCCCGCCCGGAGGCCTCGGCCGGCGTGCGCGGCGCTGCCCGCGTGGCGGCATTTGCGGCGCGTGTCGCCATGCTGTTCCCCTTCGCCGGTTGCGCCCGGCCGTTCCGCCGGGTCGGCGGCTGCCTCCGGATCGCGGCCTTGGTCGCACCCATGTTCACGCTTTGGACCGTCCTTACCAAGATGACGCACCGCGAGTCGCGGGTCAAGCGCCGCCACCATAACCGGTTTGACAATCGCTTGGACATCATGTCCGCTTGGGCGCCGCCACGCATTGCGCTACGGATGCACGCATTCAGGCAGATGTCATCATTATCGGCGGCGGGTTGATCGGTTCGACGATCGCCCTCGCCCTCGCCGCCCACGAAGTCTCAAGCATCGTCGTCGATGCGCAGGACCTCGCCACCACCACCACCGCCGCCTTCGATGGCCGCGCCAGCGCCGTTGCCAGCGCGTCTGCCCGGATGCTGCGCGTGCTGGGGC
>JAJAYY010000064.1 GCA_026785965.1 Sphingomonas bacterium | reverse complement strand
GGCCGGTGCCGTCTAACTGAAACAGACTCTAACCCAACCAGTTGGCGGCCTTGAGCGCCGCCACCCGATCGCGCGCAACCGGGGCCTCGAGGCCGCCGTCGAGGCGCAATTTATAGTTGCGGCCGTCGCGCAGCACTTTTTCGACCGCGCGGCGCGCGACCCACCAGCTGCGGTGGATACGCATCCCGTCGATGGTCGCCAGCTCGGCCTCGGCATCGCGCATCCGAAGCAGGATCAGCGCGCTGGTGCCGGGGCCGTGGGCGCGGACATAATGGTCCTCCATTTCGAGCGCGACGAGGCGGTCGGCCCAGACCGGAGGGAGGCGGTCGAGAAAGCGCTGTCCGGGGCTGGCCACTACGGCCAGCGGGGCCGGCGGGTCCGGGGACAAGTCTTTAGCGGTCGGGGCAAGCGCCGGGTCCGCTTTGGTGCGTCGTTCGAGCAGCAAGAACAGCCCCGTGACCAAGACCCCGACCAGTGCCACCTGGACATAGAGTTGGAACCACCGTTCGAAGGTCGGGACCGCGGCGATCGTTTTGCCGTTCCACCACAGGACGACAAAGGTCGCCGGGGCGGCGGCGATCGCGACCGCGACCAGCGCCGCCGCAATGCGATCGATTGCCAGTCGCTCGGCGAATAGCTGCGAGGCGCCGACGGTCGGGCGCACGATCGCATAGCCCATCAGCGTCATCGGCACCCAATAAGCCAGGCGCACGGGAAAGCTGCCCATGGCGAAGCTGCCGAACGGGCCGAGCGCGGCGAGCGCCAGCCCGATGGCCAGCATCACGCCCACTTCTATCGTCACCTCGCGCGGCGTCGGCACTTCATCCTCCCCCGGCCCGTTCGCGAATCGCCAAGCGGCAAATTCGCACCGCGTGGCGCGCTTTACGAAGCCGATGACCGATTAGCGGAAAGCCGCTTGGCGGCAAAGCGGCTTGAGGCATGATTGCCTGATCAACCACCGGAAAGCCCGCCCCATGACCGTCTTTGCCTTGCCCCTTTCGACCCAGAAGTTCGACTTGCCGCCCGCCGTAAGGATCGCGGCGGCGTCGGCGTCGGCGCTGCTCCTGGCGCTGTGCGTCTACGCTTTCCTGCGCTGGATGCTGGGTTATGCGCCGCCGACACCGTGGGTAAAGGATATCGCGCTGAGCGTGCATCTAGCGACGGTGATCCCCGCGATACCGCTCGGCGCTTATGTTATCCTGTCGAGAAAAGGCGGCGCGCGGCACAAGCTGCTGGGCAAGATCTGGCTCAGCCTGATGTTCGTCACCGCGATCGCGACGATCTTCATCCGCAACATCAACGACGGCAATTTCAGCTGGATCCACCTGTTCACGTTGCTGACCTTTGTCGCCGTGCCCCAAGCGATCCTCACCGCGCGGCAGGGAAAGATCGACGAGCATAAGAAGCATTTGCGCAACTTCTTCCTTGGCGCCTTGATTATTGCCGGGCTGACTGCCTTCACGCCGGGACGGACGATGTGGCAGTGGGCATTCGACAAGCCGGCAATTGACGCAACGACAGGCTTCGACCACGCCGCGTAGCTGATCAAGGGGATGGTGATGAGCGACGCCCGGTGGGCCATCGATATCGATCGCGACGCGATTGCCACTGCGAAGCTGGTCGTGGAAGCAGCGCCAGAGCTCGCCGAAGATCAGGTCGAGGTTCGGCTCGACCGTTTTGCGATGACCGCCAACAACGTCACTTATGCCGCGCTCGGCAAGCCGGTCGGGCTGTTGGCCAACGGCAAAGGTTATTGGGATTTCTTCTCGCCCGAAGGCGGGGCGGGGCGCCTGCCGGTGTGGGGGTTCGCGACCGTGACTCGAAGTGCCGTCGAAGGGGTGGCCGAGGGCGAAGAAGTATACGGTTATTTTCCGATGGCATCGCACGTCCGCCTGACCCCCGGGCGGATCAACGCCGGCGGGTTCGTCGACGTGGCGCCGCACCGCGCGGGAATGCCGTCGGTCTATGATCATTATTTGCGCGTCGCTGCCTTGACCGATTTTGCCGAGGCCGATCGCGATTATTGGCCGGTGTTTCGACCGCTTTACCTGACCGGCTGGCTGATCGCCGACCAGTTCGAGGACGAAGGCGATTATGGCGCGGAGCAGGTGATCGTCGCGAGCGCATCATCAAAGACCGCGATCGGCTTTGCGCATGCGATGCGCCAGCGCGAAGGGCGGCCGCGGCTGGTTGGGCTGACATCTGCGCGCGGACGCGACTTCCTGGCGCAGGCGGGCGTGTATGACGAGCTGGTGCTCTACGACGAGATCGCCGCGATCGCTGCCGCGACTCCCGCCGCATTTGTCGATATTGCGGGGGACAATGAAGTGACGGCCGCGCTTCACCGTCATTTGGGCGCGGCGCTCAAGCTGACGCTGATCGTCGGCAAGGCGCATTGGGATAGCGCGCCGGGCGAGCGCTTCCCGGCAGTTGGCTTTTTCGCTCCAGCGCGGGTCGACAAACGATCGAAGGAGTGGGGCGCGGCGGGCTTTCGCGACCGCATGGCCGCAGCCTGGACGCACTTCCTCGGCGATGCGCGGAAGCTGTTCCGGCTCGACCTGCGCGACGGGGCCGACGCTGCCCTCGCCGCTTATGACGAAGCGGTTGCCGGTCGCGCCGATCCGCGCACCGGGATCGTCATTCGCCTTTGAACCGTCTTGCCCGCGTCGTGGCGCTTACCTAAGGACGGGGTCATGGCCCAGAACATCTTCCCCGACGCCGCCGCCGCCTTGGACGGCTTGCTCTATGACGGCATGACGATTGCTGCCGGCGGGTTCGGGCTGTGCGGCATTCCCGAGCGGCTGATCGACGCGATCGTCGCCTCGGGGGTCAAGGATTTGACCATCGCCAGCAACAATGCCGGGATCGACGGCGAGGGGCTCGGCAAGCTGCTGCGCACGCGCCAGGTCAAGAAGATGATTTCGTCCTACGTCGGCGAGAATAAGGAGTTCGAGCGGCAATATCTGGCGGGCGAATTGGAGGTCGAATTCTGCCCCCAAGGCACGCTCGCCGAGCGGATGCGCGCGGGCGGAGCGGGGATTCCCGGTTTCTACACCAAGACGGGGGTCGGTACGCAGGTCGCCGAGGGCAAGGAGGTCAAGGAATTCGACGGCGAGGAGTATATCCTCGAACGCGGCATCCGCGCCGATTTGAGCATCATCAAGGGCTGGAAGGCCGACGAGGTGGGCAACCTTCTGTTCCGCAAGACCGCGCGCAACTTCAACCAGCCGGCCGCGACCTGCGGCAAGATTTGCGTCGCCGAGGTCGAAGAGATCGTCCCGGTCGGCAGCCTCGACCCCGACTGCATCCATGTCCCGAGCATCTACATCAAGCGCCTGTTCAACGGCTCGCCTTACGACAAGAAGATTGAATTCATGACCGTGCGAGAGCGGGAGGCGGGACGATGACCGCGCACGACGGGATCGCTCAAGGCTGGGACCGCAATCAGATGGCGGCGCGAGCAGCGCGCGAGCTCAAGGACGGGTTTTACGTCAATCTCGGCATCGGGATTCCGACGCTCGTCGCGAATAATATTCCGGCCGACATGACGGTCACGCTGCAGTCGGAAAACGGGATGCTCGGGATCGGGCCGTTTCCATATGCTGACGAGGTCGATGCCGATTTGATCAATGCCGGCAAGCAGACGATCAGCGAGCTCGACTCCTCCTCCTATTTCTCCTCGGCGGACAGTTTCGCGATGATCCGCGGCGGTCATATCGATTTGACCGTGCTGGGCGCGATGGAGGTCAGCGAGGGCGGCGACATCGCCAACTGGATGATCCCGGGCAAGATGATCAAGGGCATGGGCGGGGCGATGGACCTTGTCGCCGGGGTCAAACGGATCATCGTCGTGATGGAGCATGTCTCGAAGAACGGCGATCCCAAGTTCATTCCCGCCTGCACCCTGCCGCTGACCGGCAGGAACAGCGTCGACATGATCATCACCGACCTGGCGGTGTTCGAACGACCCGATCACTCATCGCCGTTCCGGCTGGTCGAAACCGCGCCCGGAGTGACCGCCGAAGAGGTGCGGTCCAAGACCACGGCGCATTACGTCGAGTGATCCGTGCGGCCGTCATCGCGCTGGTCGGCGGTCTTGCCGCCTGTACTGATCCACCTGCCACCCGCATCGACGGCTCGTCGCCCGACGCTTTCGCAGTGTCCACCGCGGCCGCTCGCCAGGATTTGCCCGCCGCCGACCGCCTGATGTTCGACAGCGCCATCGCCACCGTGCCCGCCCGGCTTTATGCCAACCGTGATCCCGCCGCGACTGCTCGTGCGGCGTTTGACGGACTGACCGCCGCTGAAATTGTCGCGATCGAACGCAACCGCACATCAGGAGAACGCCGATGAAATTGTTGTTTCTTGCCGCGGCCATCCTTGCCACGCCGGCGCTCGCCCAGGCGCCCAAGCCGATCCCGCTGGTATCGCTTATCCGGCTCGATTGCGGGACCGGCACGATCAAGGATTTCAATGCCTTTTTCTCCGACAGCTTCGATTACAAGTCGGGCCCGCGCGAAATTACCGACAGTTGCTATCTGATCCGCCACGCGAACGGCAATTTGCTGTGGGACACCGGCTTTCCGGCGTCGCTCAAGGGCAAATCGATGGACATGGGGCCGCTGGTCGCGCGTCTCGATCGCACCATCGTCGAGCAGCTCGCCACGCTCGGGCTCAGGCCCACCGACGTCGATATCGTCGGGATCAGCCACATGCACGGCGATCATGTCGGGCAGGCAAAGAACTTCCCCGCCGCCAAGCTGGTCATCGGCAAGCGCGACCTTGAGCTGAGCAAAGGCAAGGACGACGCGTTCGGCCCGTGGCGCAAGGCGGGGGCCAAGGTCGAGACGATGGATGGCGCCGACGTCGACATTTTCGGCGACGGCCGCGTGGTGGCGATGAATCTGCCGGGGCATACCCCGGGGCATATGGCGTTGCTGGTGCGGCTGGCGAGCGGTCCGGTGCTGCTCAGCGGCGACCTTTATCATAGCAATGAAGCGCGGGCGAAGCGCGGCATTCCGCCGTTCAACACCAGCCGCGCCGAGACGCTCGCGTCGATCGACCGGTTCGAACGGGTGGCGAGAAATTTGGGCGCCAAGGTCATCATCCAGCATGAGCCGGCCGACATCGCCAAGCTGCCCGCTTTCCCGGCCGCCGCGCAGTGAAGGCGCTGTTGTCGACCGCGCCCGGCGGCCCCGAGACGCTTGTACTGAGCGACCTGCCCGATCCGGTTGCGGGGCCCGGCGACTTGCTAGTGCGCGTCCGCGCCGCGGCGATCAATTATCCCGACGTGCTGATCATCGAGGACAAGTATCAGATGCGCCCGCCACGCCCATTCGCGCCCGGCGGCGAGATTGCGGGCGAAGTCGAGGCGGTCGGTGCTGGGGTCAGCGGGTGGAGCGTCGGTGACCGCCTGATCGCGGTGCCCGGCTTTGGCGGGCTGGCCGAAAAGATCGTCATCCCGGCCACGGCAGCGATCGCGCTTCCGCCGAGCCGCAGCTTCACCGACGGCGCGGCGCTGCTCTTGACCTATGCCACTTCGATTCATGCGCTGTACGACCGAGGAAAGCTTGAAGCGGGCGAGACCTTGCTTGTGCTTGGCGCAGCGGGCGGGGTCGGGCTTGCCGCGATCGAGCTTGGCAAGGCGCGCGGCGCACGCGTGATCGCCGCCGTCTCGAGCGAGGACAAAGCGCAAGCCGCGCGCGAGGCCGGCGCCGACGACGCGATCGTCTATCCGCGCGGGCCGTTCGACAAGGATCGGCAAAAAGCGCTTGCTACGCTGTTGAAGGATGCGGTCGGCCCGGCCGGCGCCGACGTGATCTATGATCCGGTCGGGGGGGATTATGCCGAGCCGGCGTTGCGCAGCATCGCGTGGGAAGGGCGCTATCTGGTGGTCGGCTTTCCCGCCGGGATTCCCAGGCTTCCGCTCAACCTGACCTTGCTCAAAAGCTGCGACGTGTGCGGCGTGTTCTGGGGGGCGTTCGCGGCGCGCGACCCAATGGCCAATGCGGCGCATATCGCGACCCTGTTCAAGCTGTGGGACGAAGGCAAGATCGGCCCGCGAGTGAGCGCGACTTACCCGCTTGAGCGCGGCGGCGAGGCGATTGCCGCGCTCGCGGCGCGCGCTGTCATCGGCAAGGTCGTGGTGACGCTCGACTGATGGCCAAGATCGATCGCCTTGAACGGATTGATCAGCGCCGCGCCGATCTCGAGCTTGAGTATCACGCGACTTTGGCCGCGGCGCTCGAGCGGACCGCCGCGGGCAAGCCCGGACTGTTCAACCATCGCGCCGACCGCCGCGAGCGTGCGGCGGTCGCGCCGGTGGTCGAGGAATTGCGCGGGCTTGGCGCGGCGATCGACCAGCTGCGTGGCCAGTTGATGATCGCGCCGTTCGCGCTTCATCGCGATTTCTTCGACGCGCGCGGCCCGGTTGCGCCGAGCGCGGTCGGGGAGCCCAAGCAAGCCCGCAAATGGCTCGACCGGCTGGCACTTGAGGCGAGCGCCAAGCCCGCCTCCTGAGCCGTCCGATCAGAGGAAGAAGTCGCCTGCGCTGACGCTTGGCGTGCCGATCAAGGCGATGGCAAAATCGAGCGCACCGCCATCGACATTGCCATAAACGATCGTCACCGGACCCGAATAAGGGCTTTTCCCGGCGACGCCGTCAATGTCCATCCCGAGCGCCATTTCGGCCCCCGCGACGCTGTTATAGACTTTGATCGACAGGCCGCCGGCCAGCTTGTTGGCGTCGGTCCCCTTCCACACGAAGGCTTGATCGCCGCTGATCGATGCATTCGCGTCGATCGCGCGAAGGTCGATCTTGTCGCCGGCGCTGAAATCGAAAATCACATCGAGCGAGATGAGGCCGTCCTTCGACGCGGTCTTGGTGGCGTTGATCTCACCGACGAACACGTCGTTGCCGCTTCCACCGGTGAAGTAATCAACCCCGTTCCCGCCGATCAGCGTGTCATTGCCCGCGCCGCCCGAAAGTCGATTGGACAGGCCATTGCCGGTGAGCGTGTTGTTGAGCGTATTGCCGGTGCCGTTGAGTGCTGACCCTAACAGCTCCAGATGCTCGACATTGGCGCCGAGCGTGTAGCTGATCGAAGAGCGCACCGTGTCCGTGCCTTCATTGGCATATTCGGTCACCTGATCGCCGGCGCCATCGACGATGTAGAGATCGTCGCCGGTCCCGCCGCGCATGTCGTCATTGCCCGTGCCGCCGTCGAGCAAGTCATTGCCCGTGCCGCCATCGAGCAAGTCATTGCCCGTGCCGCCATCGAGCAGGTCGTCGCCGGCCAGGCCGTAGAGCGAGTCATTGCCGCCCAGCCCGAATAACTGGTTGTTCCCGGCAGTGCCGTTGATGACGTTGTCGAGCGTGTTGCCGGTGCCGTTGAGCGCCAATCCCAGCAGCTCCAAATTCTCAACATTGGCGCCGAGTGTGTGGCTGACCGAGGAGCGCACCGTGTCGGTGCCTTCATTGGCGTTTTCGGTCACCTGATCGCCGGCGCCATCGACGACGTAAATATCGTTGCCGGTCCCGCCGCGCATGTCGTCATTGCCGGCGCCGCCGTCGAGCAAGTCATTGCCCGTGCCGCCGTCGAGCAAGTCATTGCCCGTGCCGCCGTCGAGCAGGTCGTTGCCGGCCAGGCCGTAGAGCGAGTCATTGCCGCCCAGCCCGGATAACTGGTCGTTCCCAACAGTGCCGTTGATCACGTTGTCGAGCGAATAATCGATGGTGTGCGCGTCGACCTGCGCCGTGGCGATCCCTGCAAGGGTAGCCGCATTGGAGATGATCTGACTTTCGAGCGCAACTTCGCTAGCGATCGCGCCGACGTTGGCGACCCCGGGCAGCGCCGTGGTCAGCAAGGGTGTGAGTGTGGCCGCGTTGGCGAGGTTAATGGTCGAACCCGCACTCGTGCCGACGACCAGGCCGGCAAGCGCACCGATCAGCGCCGCTTCGGTCGTTGGGGGCGCGCCAACTGTGCCTTCAGCCGCGGAGATCAGATTGGCGATCATCGCCGCCGCCTTTTGCGCCGCCAGCGCAACCGGGTCGTTGCCATGGGCGAGGAGGTCGTAAGTGAGCAGGTTGATCCCCGAATTAAGCCCGAGCGCGGCCAGCACCTGGACTTGCGCTTGGGCCACCGTGGTTGTCCCGCCACCCAGGACTACCACGGCCTGGATCAGCGTGGTCAACGGATTGACCACGCTCGAACCCGATGGAGCGGCGAGCGTCATGGTGTTGGCGAGGAGAGTATCGGCATTGATTCCGCCGATCGCGACCAATGTTCCCGCCTGGTTGACGTTGAGTGTGAAACTGCCGCCGACGCCCGTCACGGTCCACGCTTCGCCGGCGTCGAGCACCTTGTTGCCATTGGTGTCGATGAACAAGGTCGCGCCTTCGACATAGCCGTCGGCGACGATCCCGGCGAGCGGGTCGATCACCGCGGCCAGCGTGAGCATGTTCGAACCCACCGACGTCTCGGCGAGCATGAAGGCGCCATTGCTGATCGTGACCACTTGGTCGGCGATCATGTCGCCATTGCTGTCGAGCTGGATGAGGGTCTGCGCGCCACTGATCTGGTAACGATATTGACCCGCGACCCCGCTGAACGCGGCCGAGCCGATAAACTGATTGCACAGCAATGGGCTGCCGCCGGGTTCGAGGTTGTTGCCCTGGAAATCGATGATGTCGTCGATGTCGAAGTCGGTGATGGTGTCGCCGTTCATGCTGTCGGCGGCGTAGGTGTAATCGTAAATGTCGGCCCCGCCGTTGCCGGTGTAAACGTCGTTGCCGAGCACCTGCCCGGTGGCGTTGGCGAAGAAGTCGTTGCCCGCAGACCCGATCATGATGTCGGTGCCGTTGTGGCCGTAAAGCGCCAGAGCGGTTCCGGAAATGGCGACATAGCCTGACGCATCGATCCGCGCAGTGACGCCCACCACTCCGCCCTGGATCGCGACAGTTTCGGCGTTGATCACGCTATTGGTCTGGATGCCGCCTTGCGTGGTGATCACCGCGCCGCCCGAACTGGTCACGAACACCGTCGCGGGATTGTTATTGTCGACGTCGACGATCACGTGGTCGACGCCCGCGCCGGCATCAACCCAATTGACTCCCAGCCGGGTTAAAATGGTCTCGTTGCCGGCCCCGCCGTAGACGATATCGTTGCCATTGCCGAGGCGGATGTCGAGCGCATAGCCGCCGCTGAACGCGGTCGAATTGACCGTGTCGCCGTAGTCGCCGGTGCCGCTCAATTCGAGCGTGACCCGCTCGACATTGACAAAGTCCGTGTTGAGCCCGCCCGCCGAGCTGCCAACATGGCTGTTGTCGATCGTATAGGTGCGCGATCCGGTTGCCGCCGTGGCGAAGCGGCTGCTGTCGGACATGATGATGGTGATTCGGTCGCTGAGGTTGGTGCCGCCGTCGATAATGTCATGGCCTTGCGACGCAAAGATCGTGTCACGTCCGCCGAGCGCGTTGATGATATCGTCGCCTAGCGTTCCCGCCAGTGTGTTGTTGGCGTCGGTCCCGGTGATGACCAGGCCCGCCAGGCGCAGGATGTTCGACCCGGCGAAGGTCTCGGCGAGCACGAACGCGCCATTGGCGATGCTAAGCGTCTCGTCGGCAACGCCGTCGCCGTTGGTGTCGGCCTGAACCAGTGTGGTGCTACCAACCGTCGTGTAGCGATACTGGCCGGCGACGCCGGTGAACGCGGCCGAGCCGATGAACTTGTCGGCGAGCAGCCCGCCGCCGTTGCTGACGCTGTTGTTATACTGGAAATCGATCACGTCATCGGTATCGAAGTCGGTGATCGTGTCGCCGTCCATCGCCCCGACCGCCCAGGTATAATCGAAGACGTCCGCGCCGCCGCCACCGGTATAAACGTCGTTGCCGAGCGTGTAGCCGTGGACGTTGGCGAACGAGTCGGACCCAGCCGAGCCGATCGAGATATTGGTGCCGTTATTGTCGTAGATGACGAATGTGCCGGAAAAGCCGGCCAGGCCCGATGCATTCACCGTGGTGATCGCTGCATTAACGTTGAAGCCGGTGACGAACACCGTCTCGGCATTGATGACCGAGTTGGTCTGGACGCCGTTGAGCGTGGTGATAACCGCCCCGCCGGACATGGTCACATAGATGGTTGCGCCGAGGTTGTTGTCATTCTGCAGCGAGACGGAGTCGATGCCTGCCCCGGCATCGATCGTGTTGATTCCCAGCCCGCCAGCGATGTCGTCGGACTGCCCGCTGCCGATCAAAATGTCATTGCCACCGCCACCGCGCAGGATGAGCAGGGCTCCGGACAGTGATGAACTCCAGCCGCTGGCATTGATCGTGTCGCCATAATTTCCGGTGTTGGCGGTCGAGATATAGACCTGCTCGACGCCGGTGAAGCTGGTATTCACCGTTCCGCTGCTGTCAGAGACATGATTTGCAGTGATGGTGTAAATGCGGGGTCCCGTCGCCGCGGCGAAGCGGCTCCCGACCGACATGACAAATCGAAGTTGGTCAATTCCGGAACCACCATCGACAAAATCCGCCCCTTGGCTCGCACCGATGAAGTCATTACCGTCCAGCATATTGATGGCGTCGTTGCCCAGCGTGCCGGCAAGGAATTCGCCGCTCGCCGTGCCGTTGATTAGATTGGCGCGCATCAGCATGTTCGACCCCGGCGCGGTCTGGACCAGCCCGAACGCGCCGTTGCTGATGGTCAGCGTTTCGTCTGCGACGCCGTCGCCGTTGGTATCGGCCTGGACCAGCGTGGTGCTGCCGACGACTTCGTAGCGATACTGGCCGGCGACGTTGCTGAACGCGGCCGAGCCGATGAACTTGTCGGCGAGCAGCCCGCCGGAATTGTACACAGGGTCGTTGTACCGGAAGTCGATAATGTCGTCGGAGTCGAGGTCGGTGATGGTGTCGCGATCCATCGATCCGACCGCGACCGTATAGTCGTAGATGTCGGCGCCGCCATTACCGGTATAGACGTCGTTGCCCGCTTCGGCCCCCGGATTATTGACGAAGATATCGCGGCCAGGCGAGCCGATCGAGATGTTGCTGCCGTTCGAGTCGTAGAACATGAGCAGGCCGGAAAAGCCCGTCAGGCTGGACGCATCCACGGTCGTCACGGCCGCGTTGAAATTGATTCGTCCAAGCCGGATTTCCTCGGCGTTGGTGATGGTGTTCGTGATTCCCTCGAACGACGTGATGACCGTCCCGCCGGAGCCACTGACATAGAAAGTCGCGCCAACGTTGTTGTCGAAACTGGTTTCGACGATATCGGCCCCGCCGCCGGCATCGACCCAGTTGGTGCCGAGGCCGACGTTGATGAAGTCGCTCATGACGCTGCCGGTGATGGTGTCGTTGCCGTTGCCAGCGAGGATCGTGAGGGTGCCCTCGCCGTTGGTCGAGGTCCACGCGCTCGCGTTGATGACATCGCCATAATCGCCGGTGCCGACCGTCGACAGGCGAACCACTTCGACATTCGTGATGCCCGTGTCGAGCGTCCCCGACGAGTCGCTGATCCACGTGTTGCTGATCGTGTAAGTGCGCGATCCGGTCGCGGCGGCAAACCGGCTGGCATTCCCCATGGTGGCGATCAGGGTGTCGCGACCATCCCCACCATTGATGATATCATGCCCCTGGCTGGCGTTGATCGTGTCGCGGCCTGCTCCCGAATTGATGACATTGTCGCCGCGGCCGGTGGTGATGATGTCGTTCTTGGTGCTGCCCGTGACGCTCGCGTCGCCGTCGCCGAGCAGCACCGTCAGCGATGTCCCGTTGAACCCGCTGGCGTCGATGGTGTCGGCGAAATTGCCCGCGCCGACGGTCGAGAAGGTGATGTTCTCCACCGACGAGAAGCTTGTGTTGAGCAGCGCGCTGCTGTCCGCCACCGTGTTTGCGCCGATGGTGTAGCTGCGCGCCGCGCTGGCCGCCGCGAACAGGCTGGCCTCCGACAGGGTGAAGATCAGTCGGTCGTTGCCCAGCCCGCCATTGACCGTGTCGTTGCCCTGGCTGCCGTTGATGATGTCGTTGCCTGCCAGCGCATTGATGACATCGTCACCAAGCGTTCCTGACAAGGTTTCTGGAAAATCGGTTCCATCGATCGACATAACAACGCCCCCCTAAAACATACGGCCCCACCGCCGCGCAACTGCTCGCCTGTTAACTTAAACT
>JAJAYY010000063.1 GCA_026785965.1 Sphingomonas bacterium | reverse complement strand
ATCCTGGTTCATGCCGTGACGGTCAAGGGCAAGGGTTACGCTCCGGCCGAAAGCGCGGCGGACAAATATCATGGCGTGGTCAAGTTCGACGTCGTCTCGGGCAAGCAGGACAAGGGCCCGGGCGGCGGTCCGCCGTCGTACACTGCGGTGTTCGCCGATGCGCTCAGCGCCGAGGCGCGACGCGACGACAAGATTGTCGCGATCACCGCGGCGATGCCCTCGGGCACCGGGCTCGACAAGTTTCAACAGGAATTCCCGACGCGAACCTTCGACGTCGGGATCGCCGAACAGCATGCGGTGACCTTCGCCGCGGGTCTCGCCGCGCAGGGGCATCGTCCGTTCTGCGCGATCTATTCGACCTTCCTCCAGCGCGCCTATGACCAAGTGGTCCACGACGTCGCGATTCAGAATTTGCCGGTCCGCTTCGCGATGGACCGCGCCGGGCTGGTCGGCGCCGACGGCTGCACCCACGCCGGCTCATTCGACCTGGCCTATCTCTGCACGCTGCCGAATTTCGTCGTCATGGCCGCCGCCGACGAAGTCGAATTGACTCACATGGTCCACACCATGGCGCTTCATGACAGCGGTCCGTCGGCGGTGCGTTACCCGCGTGGCAATGGCCGCGGGCTTGAGATGCCGGCGGTCCCCCAGCGGCTCGAAATCGGCAAGGGCCGGGTGGTGCGCGAGGGCAAGACCGTTGCGATCCTGTCGCTCGGTACGCGGCTCGAGGAGGCCGAAAAGGCCGCCGCGATGCTCGAGGCCAAGGGCCTGTCGACGACCGTCGCCGACATGCGCTTCGCCAAGCCGCTCGACGAGGAATTGATTCGGCGCTTGCTCTCGACGCATGAAGTCGCGGTGACGATCGAGGAAGCGTCGGTCGGTGGGTTCGGCGCGCACGTGCTGACGCTGGCGAGCGATGAGGGGCTGACCGATGCCGGGCTCAAGATCCGCACCATGCGGCTGCCCGACCTGTTCCAGGATCATAATAATCCGGTCACGCAATATGACGAGGCCGGACTCAATGCCCCGCACATCGTCGAGACCGTGTTGAAGGCGCTGCGCCGCAACGACCTTGGCATCGACGTCGATGCGGGAGCGATCGCCTGAGCCTTGGCCATTGGCTTATCGCCGGCGTGCTGGCGTTGCTCGGCCTGTTCTTCGCGACGATGCCGATTGCGCGGGCGCGGCAGCAGCGGCTGGCGCGGACCCGCCGTTCGATCGACGGCGCCGAGTTCGAACGGCTGATGCTGCGCGCCGCAGTTTCTCCAACCACGGCGCGCTTCTTGTGGCAGGAATTGCGCGCTTTCTACCATCACCCGCTGACCCCGCTGCCCGACGACCGGCTGGAAAGCCTGATCGCGGTCGACCGGCCCGAAATCGACGGGCTGGTGACGCGCTTCTGGGGCGCGATGCGCGGCAGCGACCTGCGTTCGGTCGGGGCGCCGCTGAATGGCGACCCGAGCGTCGCCGAACTCGGCCGCCATCTTGACCTGCTGGTCGGCTGGTCGGCGATGGGGTCGGCATGAGCAAGGCGAGGCTGTGGGGCCGGCGCCTGGTCGCGGGACTGGCGCTGCTGCTGATCATATTGGCGTTTGTTCCGTTGTGGAGCACCGACCGGTGGTGGGTGCGGCAGTGGGACTATCCGCGTCTCCAGGTCGCCGCGCTGCTGGTGATTGTCGGCGCGGCGCTGCTGCTGGCGCGGTTCGAGCGCAGCCGGCGCTTCTGGGCATTGCTCGCCGGAGTCGCCGCCGCGCTGACCTGGCAGGTGCTGCATTTCCTCGCTTATCTGCCGCTATACCCCAAGGAGGTGGCCAGTGCCGCGAGTTGCCCGCCCGAGCGCCGCCTGTCGTTGCTCAACGCCAATGTCCTGCTCACCAACCACGATTATGCGCCGCTGCTCAAGCTGGTCGCCGAGCGCCGCCCCGATGTGCTGCTCCTGCTTGAGCCGGGCATCGAATGGGCCAAAGCGGTGGCGCCGCTGGCGCGCGACTATCCTTACCGGCTGAGCGAGCCCGTACCCAACACTTACGGGATGATCCTGATGTCGCGGCTGCCGATGGTCGGCCGGATCGAGCATTTGCTCCAGCCCGGCGTGCCCTCGGCCGACGTCTTGCTGCGCCTGCGCGGCGGCCAGCACATCATCCTCCATGCGCTCCACCCCGAGCCGCCGTGGCCGGGCGACGACAGCGGCGAGCGTGATGCCGAACTGGTCGCGACCGGGCGCAAGGTGCGCAATGCGGGCCGCGCGGCGATCGTCATTGGCGATCTGAACGATGTCGCCTGGTCGCACACCTCGCGCTTATTCAAGAAGGTCGCAGGAATGGGCGACCCGCGGGTCGGGCGTGGTTTCTACCCGACCTTCAACGCGCATTATCCGTTGCTGCGCTGGCCGCTCGACCATCTGTTCGTCAGCCCGCACTGGGAGGTGATCGCGATCGACCGGCTCGGCGAGATCGGATCGGACCATTTCCCGATCTATTTCGAGCTCTGCCTGACCGAGCATGCGGAGGATCGCAAGGTCGCCCCCAACGCCTCGCCCGCAATCGAGTCCGAGGCGACCGAGGAACTGGTCGAGGGCAAGCAGGAAAAGAAGGCCGAAGATCGTGGCGAATAAGAAGGGTTCACGCGAAGGCGCGAAGACGCGAAGGGGGCGATGTGGCTAAGCTTCGGGCCGACCTGGCGCTGGTCGCGCAGGGGCTTGCCGAAAGCCGGACCCGGGCGCAGGCGCTGATCCTGGCGGGCAATGTGTTCGTCGGCGATCGGCGGGTGGCCAAGGCGGGCGACCTGCTGGCCGAGGAAGCGGTGCTGAGCGTCAAGGGGCGCGACCATCCGTGGGTGTCGCGCGGCGGGGTCAAGCTCGACCACGGGCTGACGCATTTCGGGTTCGACGTGACGGGCGCGGTGGCGCTTGATGTTGGATCGTCGACCGGGGGGTTCACCGACGTATTGCTCACCCGAGGGGCGCGCAAAGTCTATGCGATCGACGTCGGCACCAACCAGCTGGCATGGAAGCTTAGAAGCGACGAGCGGGTGATCGTTCACGAACAGACCAACGCGCGCGAGCTGACCTCCGCCATCGTCCCCGAGCCGATCGATATCATCGTGTGCGACGCGAGCTTCATCGCGCTGTCGAAGGTGCTCGCCGCGGCGCTTGGGCTGGCGCGGCCGGGAGCCAGGCTGGTGGCGCTGGTCAAGCCGCAATTCGAGGCTGGGCGCGCGGAAGTGGGCAAGGGCGGGGTGGTGCGCGACCCGATCGTCCACCAGCGCGTGTGCGAAGCGGCGGCGACATGGATCGCTTCGCAGGGATGGATAGTTATGGGCGTGGAACGAAGCCCGATCACCGGGCCCGAAGGCAATGTCGAGTTCCTGCTCGGCGCAATCAAGGACCAGATATGACCGAAACGAAGCATGATGACCGCGGGCTGTGGCGCAAGGCGCTGATCGCGGTGCCGGTGTTGGTGGTGATCGGATCGCTGGTTGGGATCATCTCGAACAGCGGCTTTGCCAACAATTGGTATGCCCCGCTGGCCAAGCCGTCGTTCCAGCCGCCGGGCTGGGCATTCGGCGCGGTGTGGACCACGCTGTACACGATGATGGGCATTGCGCTCGCCGCGATCCTCAACGAGCCGGCCTCGAAGCAGCGGCGGGTCGCGCTGACGCTGTTCATTGCCCAGCTCGCGCTCAACTTCGCCTGGTCGCCGATCTTTTTCGGGGGCGGGATGATCGAGGCTGCCTTGCTCGTCATCCTCGCCATGAACGTGCTGGTGACGATGACGATCATCGCCTTCTGGAAGATTCGCCCACTGGCGGGAGCGCTGCTCATTCCCTATCTGTTATGGTTGTGCCTGGCGACCGCGCTCAATCACGAGACCGGCCGGCTCAACCCGGGGGCCGACCGCGCCCCGCTGGGGATATTTGGAGCCTGAGATGCAATCGCAAAACCGCTTGTTCGATGATCTGGTCAAGATGATGAACGGCGCCGCCGGCACCTTTGCCGGGATGGGGCGCGAAGCCGAAGGATCGATGCGCGAGAAAATGCGCGAATGGGTCGGCGGGATCGACATGGTCAGCCGCGAGGAATTCGACGCGGTCAAGGCGATGGCGGCTGCCGCGCGCGACGACAATGACGCGTTGCGGACGCGGGTCGAGGCGCTTGAAGCGGCGGCCAAGAAAAGCGCCAAGGCGCCCAAGAGCGGAGCGGCGCGCTGACCGAGACGCAGGAAAATGACGAGCGCGACGACGGCGCGCCGATTGAGGTCCTCGAGCAATATTTCGAGGCTCGCGGCTGGGCCTGCGAACGATCGGGCGAGGGCGAGATCGTCGCCTCGGCCAATGGCAGCTGGGCGCAATATGAATTGCGCGGGGTGTGGCGCCCCGAGGATCTGGTGCTCCAGTTCCTCGCTTTCCCCGACATCAAGACCGGCGATGAGAAGCGCGCCGCAATCTATGAGACGCTCGGGCTGATCAACGAGCAATTGTGGCTCGGTCATTTCGAATTGTGGTCGGGATCGGGGCTGATCGTGTTCCGCCATGCCGCGCTGCTCGGCGAGAGCGACGGGTTGTCGTTCGAGCAGGCCGAGGCGATCGCCGAGGCGGCGATGGAGGAATGCGAGCGCTTCTACCCGGTATTCCAGTTTGTGCTGTGGGGCGGCAAGTCCCCGAGCGAAGCGATTTCGGCGGCGCTGATCGATACCGCTGGCGAAGCGTGAGGCGGCGATGAGCGGGCCGTCATGACGCCAGCGTTTCCAGCGCCAGCGTGGCTGATCGGGTGCGGCAATATGGCGGGTGCAATGGTCGACGGGTGGCGCGCCGCCGCGATCGACCTGTCGCCGGTCACCGTCATCCGCCCGAGTGGGACGATGGTCGCCGGGGTGCGGACCGTGACCGCGCTGCCAGCGGGCGAGGCGCCACGCTTTGTGATGCTCGGGGTCAAGCCACAGAAGCTCGATCACGTCGTAGCGGATCTCGCCCCCCGCGTCGGCGCAGACACGATCCTGGTGTCGTTGCTCGCCGGGGTCACCGCCGCGACCTTGCGCCAGCGCTTTCCCGCGGCGCGCGCGATTTTGCGCGCGATGCCCAATCTGCCGGTTGCCCCACGGGAGGGGGTGACCGCGCTGTATTGCGAGGATGCCGACGCCGCGGCGCGCGCGCAGATCGAGGCGCTGATGGCTGCGCTTGGCCTCGCGCCGTGGTGCGACGACGAAGCAGCGTTTTCAGCGATCGGTGCGGTCGCGGGATCGGGGCCGGCCTATGTCGCACGGTTTGCAGCCGCGCTGGCGCAAGGCGGGGAGGGGCTCGGGCTCGAGCCGCGGCTGGCGTATCGGGTCGCGGTCCAGACCCTGGTCGGCACCGCCGCGATGGCGACCGCCACCAAGGAAGAGATGGGGGCAATCGCGCGGCGCGTCGCGAGCCCCGCCGGAACCACCGAGCAAGGGCTTGCGGTGCTCGATGCCGATGACGGGCTGCAGCGGCTGGTCGATCGCATGCTCGCCGCCGCGATTGCCCGCGGGCGCGACCTTGCCGCCGCCGCCGCGGTTGATTCAGCGCCGCCGCTGGCCTAGGCCACGCCTCGACTTCACAGCGGAGAATGAATGGCCGAAACGCGCACCTTTGACGATCGCGACGGGTGGATCTGGATGGACGGCGAACTCGTCGAGTGGCGCTCGGCGACGGTCCACATCCTGACCCATGCGATGCATTATGCGTCGTCGGTGTTCGAGGGCCAGCGCGCCTATAATGGCACGATCTTCAAGCTCAGCGAGCATAGCCAGCGGCTGCGCAATTCGGCGGCCTTGCTCGGCTTCGAGCTGCCGTGGAGCGTCGCCGAAATCGACGCCGCGTGCATCGCCGTGCTCAAGGCCAATGACATGACCGACGCTTATATGCGGCCGGTCGCGTGGCGCGGATCGGAGCAGATGGGGGTCAGCCCCAAGGGGACCAAGCCGCACCTCGCGATCGCGGCGTGGCCGTGGGGCAAATATTTCGATGAGGCCAAGGCGGCCAAGGGCATCCGGCTCGACATTGCGCCGTGGCGCCGCCCCGCGCCATACACCGCGCCGGTCCACAGCAAGGCGGCCGGGCTATACAAGGTCGCGACAGTGTCCAAGCCCCAAGCCGCTGCGCGCGGGGTCGAAGTAGCTGTGATCTACGCCTGACGCGGCCAGCT
>JAJAYY010000062.1 GCA_026785965.1 Sphingomonas bacterium | reverse complement strand
GCGCTTGCCTGGTCGGTCCCGGCCACCGCAGCCGATGCGGATCAGGATAGGGTCAGCGCCGCGACTGCGATGGGCGCGACCGCGATCGGTACATTTTACGATGCCCGCAACGGATCGCCGATCTGGTTTGCCGGCGGGGAGCAGCAAGCGGCCTATCGGCTGGTCGACGTGCTCGCGACCAGCGGCCTCGACGGGATCGATCCGCGTTTGTTCAATATTCGCGCGTTGCAAAAAGCGGTGCGCCGCGCCGGCAACGGCAATCCCGGCGATATCCAGCGCGCCGATCGCATGCTCAGCGACGCCTTCGTGCGCTACGTCGCCGCGCTCCGCCAGGGCGTCAGCAGCGAGTGGCAATTCATTGATCGCGAGGCCGCCCCCGCCGTGCCGCAGGCGTCGCTATTGTTGCGCCAGGCCGCCGCGACCGGATCATTGAGCAGCTTCGTCGAGCGCATGCCGTGGATGCATGAAAGCTATGCTGGACTACGCGTGGCGCTGGCCGAGGCCGAGCGCCGCGGCGACCGCACAGCCGCGGCGCGGCTGCGGATCAACCTCGAGCGCATTCGCGGCCTGCCGTCGAGCGGGCGCTATGTGATGGTCAACACCGCAGCGCAGCGCTTGTACATGTATGAAGACGGCCACGTCGTCGACTGGATGCGCGTGGTGGTCGGCAAGCCGGCACAGCCAACCCCGATGATGGCCGCGCTGATCCGCTACACCGCCGTCAATCCGTACTGGAATTTGCCCAACGATTTGGTCGCCGAGCGGATCGCGCCCAACGTCGTCAAGCAGGGCCTCTCCTATCTCAAGGCAAAAGGCTATGTCGTGCTGTCCGACTGGGGCGACGACCCAGCGCGGATCGACCCCGCCAAGGTCGATTGGAAAGCCGTAGCGGCGGGCAAGACCGAGGTCCGCGTGCGCCAGAATCCAGGCCCGGCCAACGCCATGGGACGGATGAAGTTCATGTTCCCCAACAAGGCGGGAGTCTATCTTCACGACACCCCCAACAAGGAATTGCTCGGCGAGGACGCCCGCCTGTTCAGTGCGGGCTGCGTCCGGCTTGAAGATGCGCCGCGGCTGGCGAAGTGGCTCTACGGTCGCCCGCTCAAGGTGACCAAAGGGATGAAGCCCGAACAGCATGTCGATCTCGACCAGCCGGTGCCGGTCTATCTGGCCTATCTGACCGCCGTGCCGAGCGGCAGCCAGACGGTGTTCTACGACGACATCTATGGCCGCGACCGTGCGCGGCTGGCCGCCGCCTCAGTCAACCGCATTGCAGCGCGCTAGGCGTCAGCCGCGATCCCACGTCGCGACGTAGTAAGCGCGCACGGCGATCGGTTGTCCGGCGGTGTCGCGTGCGGGGGAAAAGCGCATTCGCGGCTGGAGGATGGCGCATAGTGCGGCATCAAGATTTGGGTCGCCACTGGAATTGGCCACCGCGCAGTTCGCGACGTGCCCATCGGCGCCGACCATGATCGACAGCAACGCACGCCCGGCGGGCGAGGCATAAGCGCGCAAGCTGCGATAGTCGCGGCGCGTCAGCCCGCCCGACAGCAAACGCGCCTCGCTGCCAATCCCGCCCGCACCGCCGCTCCCGCCAGCGCCGCCCCCGCTGCCCGTTCCGCCCGCACCGGGGCCGCTCCCCGCCGCCGCGGCTCCTGCGCTGGCGCGTCGTCCACTGCCGGCAAGCGGGGCGGCGGTGATGGGACGCGTGGCGGGCACAACGACGCGCGGAGCTGGCGCGACCACGGGGGTCGGCTCGGCCGTCTTGCCCGCCGCGCCTTGCTGTTGGCGCTCCCGGCAAGAGTCGGGCGGCGGCGGGGGAGGCGGCAATGGAATGTCGATCAGCGTTGTTCGAGCGGTGTTGGCGGGCACAACTTCGACGCGCTGTCCGCTGATCAGCAATGCCGCGAGGGCGATGTGGATTGCGGCGACGGCGGTGATCGCGGTCGCTCGGTCGCGCGGTTCAGCGGTGCCTGTATAGCGAGACAAGGGGGCGTCGTCCTTCCGACAGGCAAACGCGCAACGCGGACGAAAGTTTGCCTGGCCGGGAGGCGTGGTTGGGAACCGCGCGAGGGCGAAAAAGTGGCCGACGAAGCAGGCTAAGCCGGATTTTCCTCAAGCCAGCGTTCGAGCCATTTGATGGTGTACTCGCCCGACAGGAAGGCTTCGTCGCGGATGATCCGTTGGTGGAGCGGGATGGTGGTTTTCATCCCCTGAACGACAAATTCCTCGAGCGCACGCTTCAGCCGCATGATGCAGCGTTCGCGGGTCGAGCCGTAGACGATCAATTTGCCGATCATGCTGTCGTAATAGGGCGGCACTTTGTAGCCGGTGTAGAGTCCGCTATCGACGCGAACGTGCATTCCGCCCGGGGCGACGTAATTGGCGACCGTGCCGGGCGAGGGGGCGAAGGTCTGCGGATCTTCGGCGTTGATGCGGCATTCGATCGCGTGGCCGTGGAGCTTGACCTGATCCTGGGTGCACGACAGCCCGTCGCCCTGCGCAACCTTGATCTGCTCGCGCACCAAATCGATCCCGGAAATCATTTCGGTCACCGGATGCTCGACCTGGAGCCGCGTGTTCATCTCGATGAAGTAGAATTCGTCATTCTCGTAGAGGAACTCGATCGTGCCCGCACCGCGATAGCCCATGTCGGCCATCGCCGTGGCGACGATTCCGCCCATGCGCGCGCGCTGCTCGGCCGAGATGACCGGCGAGGGGGCTTCCTCAATCACTTTCTGGTGGCGCCGCTGGATCGAGCAGTCGCGCTCGCCGAGATGGATCGCCTTGCCTTCGCCGTCGCCGAACACCTGGAATTCGATGTGGCGCGGATCGCCGAGATATTTTTCCATGTAGACGGTCGGATCGCCGAACGCGGCATTGGCCTCCGACGAGGCCTGCTGCATCAGGCTTTCAAGGTCTTCCTCGCGCTCGACCACCTTCATCCCGCGCCCGCCGCCGCCCGATGCAGCCTTGATCAGCACCGGATAGCCGGTCTCGTCGGCGACCGCTTTGGCCTCGGCGAAGGTCTCGACCGGGCCGGGCGAGCCGGGGACGAGCGGCAGGCCAAGCTTGGCGGCGGTGCGCTTGGCCTCGACCTTGTCGCCCATGATACGGATATGTTCGGGCTTGGGGCCGACCCAGATCAGCCCGTGGCTCTCGACGATTTCGGCGAATTGCGCATTTTCGGACAGGAAGCCGTAGCCCGGATGGATCGCATCGGCGTGGACGATCTCGGCCGCCGAAATGATGTTGGCCATGTTGAGATAGCTGTCCTTGGCCGCTGGCGGGCCGATGCACACCGCTTCGTCGGCCAGGCGGACGTGCATCGCGTCGGCGTCGGCGGTCGAATGGACCGCGACCGTCTTGATCCCCATTTCGTGGCACGCGCGGTGAATGCGCAGCGCGATCTCGCCGCGATTGGCGATCAGCAACTTTTGAATGGGCACGGTGACGATCTACTCGATCACGACGAGCGGCTGGTCGAACTCGACCGGCTGGGCGTCGGCAACGAGGATCTGGCGCACGGTGCCCGCCTTGGTCGAGACGATCGGGTTCATCACCTTCATCGCTTCGATAATCAGCAACGTGTCGCCGACCGCGACCTTCTGACCGGGGGTGACGAACGGCTTGGCGCCAGGCTCGGCGGAAAGGAAGCAGGTGCCGACCATCGGCGACTTGACCGCATCGACCGCGGCCGGGGCGGGAAGCGCGTCGGCGGAGGCAGCAGCGACCGCAGCGGGCGCCGGAGCGGCGGGCGCGGGGGCATATGCCATCACCGGAGCGGCGTCGCGGCGGACCTTGATCTTGCGATCGCCGTCCTCGACTTCAATTTCGGTCAAATCATTGGCGGAGAGCAATTCGGCGAGTTCGCGCAACAGCGCGCCGTCGACCCGCATCGGGTGCCCTTCCTTGTGATCGGCCATACTCAAATCCCTTGCGTTTCGTAGCGGCGCTCCCTGTCAGAGCCGGGCCGCCGCGTCCAGTGCCAGCATGTAGGAGTGCGCCCCGAAGCCGCTGATCGACCCGGTCGCGACTCCCGTGATCAGCGAGCGGCGGCGGAAGCTTTCGCGCGCCTGCGGATTCGACAGATGAACCTCGATCACCGGCACCGCAATCGCCGCGACCGCATCGCGCAGCGCGACGCTGGTATGGGTATAACCGCCGGGGTTGATGATCACCGCTTTGGCGCCTTGCTCCCGCGCTTCGTGAAGCCAGTCGATGAGGTGGCCCTCATGGTTCGACTGGCGGATGTCGAGCGCCAGCCCGAGCGCTTCGGCGCGCGCCGACAGCGACGCGGCGATGTCGTCGAGCGTGGCGCTGCCATAGATTGCGGGCTCGCGCGTTCCGAGCAGATTGAGGTTGGGGCCGTTGAGGACGAAGATCAGCGGTGGCGTCGGCATGGCGAGACCCTATATGGGCTCTCATCCCATCCGTGAAGCGAAAGCCCAATATGTCCCTCGACGGAAGCGCAGGCGTGATCATCAATGGCGAACACCGCCGCGTCGCGAGCCGCACCAGCCTGGCTGAACTGATCGCCGAGATCGGGCTTGATCCGTTGCGCGTCGCGGTCGAACGCAATCTCGAGATCGTCCCGCGCTCGACCTTCGACACGCTGATCGTCGAGGATGGCGACGATTATGAAATCGTCCATTTTGTCGGTGGGGGTTGAAGTGGCGGACACGTGGAGCGTTGCCGGGCGCGAGTTCATCTCGCGGCTGATCGTCGGCACCGGGAAGTATAAGAGCTTCGAGGAGAATGCCGCGGCGGTCGCGGCGTCGGGGGCGGAGATCGTCACCGTCGCGGTGCGGCGGGTCAACATCTCCGACCCCAAGCAGCCGATGCTGACCGATTTCATCGACCCCAAGAAAATTACCTATCTGCCCAATACCGCCGGCTGCTTCACCGCCGAAGACGCGATCCGCACGTTGCGGCTGGCGCGCGAAGCGGGGGGCTGGGACCTGGTCAAATTGGAAGTGCTGGGTGAGGCGCGGACGCTCTACCCCAACATGCGCGAGACGCTGCGCGCGACCGAGGTGCTGGCGGGCGAGGGCTTCCTGCCGATGGTCTATTGCGTCGACGATCCGATCGCCGCGAAGCAGCTTGAGGAAGCCGGCGCGGTGGCGATCATGCCGCTCGGCGCGCCGATCGGGTCGGGGCTCGGGCTGCAGAACCGCGTCACCATCCGCCTGATCGTCGAGGGCGCGAGCGTGCCAGTGCTGGTCGACGCCGGGGTCGGCACCGCGAGCGACGCTGCGGTGGCGATGGAGCTGGGCTGCGACGGGGTGCTGATGAACACCGCCATCGCCGAGGCCAAGCAGCCGGTGGTGATGGCTCAGGCGATGCGGCTCGCGGTCGAAAGTGGGCGGCTCGCTTACCTCGCCGGGCGGATGCAGAAGCGGCGCTACGCCGACCCCAGCAGCCCGCTGGCGGGGCTCATTTAGCACCGATTCGGAGTCGATAGAGCGAGGCAGATCGCGGTCGCCGGTCGTTGGACTGGCATGACCGGTGAAAGCGATTTATCCAATCAAGACAATGACCAGCGGGGTAACTTTACCGACGCGACGGGCCATCTGCTGCCATTATTCTCGGACCCCGATGGGCGCGGAAGCCGCCGCTGGCGCGAGGTATTCGGGCTTGCGCGCTCGACCCCGGTCAAGGTTCGCTGCGGAATAAGGTTCACGTTGCGCGCAGCGCGGAAATCGTCGTCTGATTCGTGATCACTTCGACGTCGTCAGGCAATGCAGCAAGCGAATGCCCCCGCGCTCCATCGACCGAGCAAGCGCGGGGGCAAACTGGGCGGTGGTCTCGACCCGCTCGGCCCAGCCGCCAAACGCCTCGGCGAGCTTGGCGAAGTCGGGATTGGCGAGGGTCGTGGCGCTGATCCGTGTCGGATAGTCGCGTTCCTGGTGCATGCGGATCGTTCCGTAAGCACCGTTGTCGACCAGGATGACGAGCAGGTCGGCGCCATATTGCGCGGCGGT
>JAJAYY010000061.1 GCA_026785965.1 Sphingomonas bacterium | reverse complement strand
CGAGGAGGAGCGCCGCCTCGCTTATGTCGCGCTCACCCGCGCGCGCACCAAGGCGACCATCCTCCACGCCGCCAACCGCCGCATCTATGGCCAGTGGACCAGCTCGATCCCGAGCCGCTTCGTCGCCGAGCTCCCCGAGGAGCATGTCGAGGCCGAAACCACGATGAGCGGCGGCGCCAGCCTGTGGCGCGCGCAATGGAGCGAGAACGACGACCCCTTCGCCCACCTCGGCCCCGCCCAAGCCATGCGCAGCAGCACCAGAGGCCCCGGCTTCATGAGGGGTTTGACGTCCGCAAACCCCTCTCCCCTCGCGGGAGCAAGCGACTCCGCGCAGCGGAGCGGAGTGAGGGGCCGCACCACCCTCTACACCCAGCGCACCCCCCAGGAATCCCGCGCCAGCGCCGTCTCCCTCGGCAACAAAGGCCGCGACGACCTCAGCGTCGGCATGCGCATCTTCCACGGCAAATTCGGCTACGGCACCATTGCCGTCATCGAAGGCAACAAGCTTGAGATCGAGTTCGAACATGCCGGGCGCAAGCGAGTGCTGGATAGCTTTGTGAGTTTGGCGTGAGCAATTCCCTCTAACCCGCCGCTTTGCGGCTCGCCTCGCGCACCCAGGGCATGATCGACGACCAGCTCAGTTCGTTCATCAGCTCGATTCCGGCGAGGTTGCCCTTCCGCCACACGACCTCTCCGGTCGGCACGATCAGGCCGTCGATGAACAGCGACAATATGGTGTCGCGCGGCGGCAGGCCATCGCCCTCGACCTGCAATCCGCGTGCCGAGATGTTGCGCAGCGTCGCGGCGGCCAGATTGGCGCCCCATTTGACCCCGACGCTGCAGCGCAGCTCGACGCGCGGCATCGTCCGCCGTTCGCCCGGCTGGCTGACCAGCTTGCGGTTGAGCAGCGCGACCATGTCGATCGGCTGTTTGAAGCGAATGCCGGCCTCCCCGTGCGCAACCCAGTCGATCGTCCCGGCGGGACGCTGGCCCGTCTCCAGCTCGATCGCCACCTCCTCGCCCGGCGCCGTCGTCACCGCGCCGCGGATCGTCGCGCCGAGCGCCGAAATCTTGCGGATCGCGCACAGCCGGCGCAGCCCGACTTCATAGAGCGCGACCGGATCGAGCTCGCCCAGCGCGTCAGCCGGGGACGCGTCGTCGGGCCACGGCAATTGTGCTGCCATGACAAAGGTCGTGACTGAGAAGGCTTCAGCCATAAAAGGTCCCGATGATGCGCCCCAAACCCTGCGCGTTCTTAGCCTAAGAAGTTGCTAACAACGGCGTGGGCGTTCGACAGCGACGGTGGGCTCTCATTGACATTCGTATCTCAATTGCGATACAAACCCTCATGGCCAGTTCAATGCTCCACGTCCGTATGGATGAAGATACCAAGTCACAGGGAAATGCCGTCCTCGACGCGATCGGCTTGTCGGCGTCGGATGCGGTGCGCCTGCTCTATCGCCGCCTTGCCGCCGACCAGGCTTTCCCGCTCGAATTGAAGGTGCCCAACTCCGAGACCCGGGCGGCAATGGCTCAATCCGCCGACATGCTTCGCGCCCGCCGGGCGCGTTTCGTCACCTCCGATAATCTGATCGCAAGCCTTGAAACGAAGCGCGGCAAGTAAGCGCGCCGCGCTTCCGCGCGCTGCCGACTACACCAGGGCATTCGCCAAGGATTGGGAGCGCCTGTCGCGGTCCGGGCGCTATGACATGGTTGCGCTCAAGTCGGCCATGATGCTCCTCATCGCCAACGACGCTCCGCTCGGCCCCGAATGGCTCGATCATCCGCTCAAGGGTGAGTGGGCGGGCTATCGCGAATGCCACGTCGGCGGCGATTTCCTGCTCATCTACGAACTCGACGATAAAGCGGGGAAAAGCGGAACGATCATCTTCGTCCGCACCGGCACCCACACCGATCTGTTTCAGGAGTGAGGGGCCGAGCGTTATCTGCGGCAAATTGAGCCAGGGGACGATCGAAGCGAGGCGAAGCCCTCGAGATCGAGTTCGAAAAGGCCGGGAGGATGCGCGTGCTCGACAGCTTTGTCGGTGGGGGGTAGCCGCTGACGGCTGCTCGCTCGACGACACCCCGGCGCGAGTGTTAGTCTGGCCGCAGGGCGGGATACGAGGGGAGACAACAATGATCGCGGCAATGATCGCAATTCAGCTTACGCAAGTTCAGCCGGTGATGCGGCCCGCACCCAGAATGGACCAGCCGCGGATCACGGCCATCGCCCCATTGACCGTCCGCAAGCAACAGATGCTCGCGGAAGCACGTGTGCTGCTCGCCCGCGCGGAAGCGGATCGCGACAAAGCGGGCGCGCCGGGCGGGCCGACCAAATCGGAATTGGACGCGATGCTGGACGACGCAAAGACCCAAATGGATTCTATGTCCGAAATGGGAGAGATGGAATCGCTCCGCCTACAAATGGCGATGGACCGGCTGTCAAAGATGATGTCGACCCTGTCGAACCTGCTGAAGAAGACCAGCGAGACCTCCTCGTCGATCACTCAGAATTTGAAATGAGCCCACTGCGGCTCGCCAACGCCTGTTCCACGGCAAATTCGGTCATGGGGTGATCGCGGCGATCGAAGCGAGGCGAAGAATTACGGTGACAGTGCACTTCGCCATGCTGTCATCGTTCCCCTGCGACGGCTGGGGTCCAGCCTGGGCTGCGGTCTTCGCCGGAGACCAATCAAAACACGCTCCCGCCCCCATCTGGCCGCCGCGACCTTAGCGCCCTTTCCACCGGTCGATCGCGATCAGGATCGCCGCGATCACGCCGGCCGCCGCGATCACCACGGCGATGCTCAGCAATAGTCCGCTGGCGTTTTGTGTCCCCGGGTCGAGGAACCAGTAAGCGTACCAGCCGTCAATCGCGCCGCGCGCCAGCGCGTATGCGGCGTAAAGCGCCGGCGGGGCGAGCGCCCAGACGAAATCCTTGCGGTCGAGGCTGCCGTGGGGGGCAAGCGCCCACATCGTCACGAACAGCAACGGCATGACATCGTGAAGCCCGAAATCGGCGAGCTTCTGTAGCCCTTCGGGGTTCCACAGCGAGCGCAGCGCGATCGTATAGGTCAGCCCGACCAGCGCGATCGAGGTCGCCGCCATCAGCCGCGCCCGCGCCCCGCCGATCCGTCTTGTGCTGCCCAGCGCCACCGCGCTCGCCACCGTGGCCGCGCCGATGTTGGTCAAAATCGTGAGATAGCCGATGAACCGCCACGCCCCGAGCCCGAACCCGAGCTTGTCCGATATCAAGACCAGTTGCAGCGCCAGCGCCGCCCAGCCGACCGCCGCCACCACCGCCGCCAAGCCCCGCGCCGCGCCCCCGGCTTGCACCACGTCGGCTTGCGCCTCTGCTTGACTATCCGCCCACATCGCCATCTTGTTGCCTCCTGCTGGGCGACAGCGTGGCGGGTCAGCGTGGAATCGACAACTGATATTCGGTGGCGCTCGCCGCGCTTCAGCGCCGCATCGCCTCGCCCGACGCTTCCTCGGCCGGCTCGGGGGCGACCACCGCCCCGCCGCGGTCGAGCTCCATCCAGTCGCGGAACGGCAATTTGTAGAGCATGTCCATGACCTCGAACTCGAGGCCGCCGGGCTGGAAAGTATTGCTGTTCCACAGCGCCACCACGCCGCTTTTCCTGACTGGATCGAACAGGATCAGCGCGCGGTAGCCATCGACCCCGCCGCGGTGGCCGACGACATGGTGGCCGCCATATTCGTAGGTCCGCCAGCCGAGCGCGTACATCGGCTGGTCGAGCCGCTCGCTGAATTTGCGCAGGCGTCCGCGCTCATTCGGGGTGGCGACGCGCGGGGCGTGGATCGTGTGCAGCAGTGCCGGGCTCAGCACGGCGGGCATTTCGCCCATCTGGGCGAGCATCCACAAGGTCATGTCCTTGATGTTGCTGTTGACCCCGCCCGCTGCGGGAACGCCATAATAGATGTCGTTGACCTCCAGCGGCTGGCGCCCGACGCTGTGCGGCCGCGCCCAGCTTGTGGCCGTTTGCAGCTCGCCGCGCGTGACGCTCGCCGAGGTCATCCCGATCGGGTCGAACAATTCGCGCTTGAGCTCGTCGCCATAGCTCCGCCCGCTGGCCTTGGACACCATCTCGCTGGCCGCGTCATACGCCACATTCTGGTAGCTCCAGCAGGTCCCCGGCGGGCAGGTCAGGTTGAGCGTGAACAGGGTCCGCCGCAGGAACGCCGCGCTCTGCCCCTCCTCAAGCTTGTTGTCGAACGCGTTGCGATACAGGCCGAGGCGATGGCTGAGCAGGTCGGCGACGGTCGCCCGGGTCTGGGTTCCGCCGGGCAATTGCAGCGACGGGGCGAGGCTCGCGACCGGCTGGTCGAGCGACAATTTGCGCTGCTCGGCGAGCTTGGCGACCATCGTTGCCGCAACCCCTTTCGACACCGATGCCCAGCGAAACACCGTCTCGGGAGTGACCGCCTCGCCCGATCCGCGCACGGTCTCGCCATAGCCCGACAGGAAAGTGATCCGGCCGCCCTCGACCACCCCGACCGCCATCCCGACCATGTTGGGCTTGGCCACCATCCGCTTGAGCCGCGCATCGAGCGCGGCATAATCGACGTCGCGGCGTTTGGCCGGCGCCATCTGCACCAGCAACGCGCGGGTCTGCGCCTGCGCCGCCGCCTGGCGCTCGGCCTCGCTGGCCGCGGGGTTGCCCTGCGGCGGCCACAGCAATAGCCCGGCGGCAATCATCGCCGTCAGGCCAAGCCCGAATTTTTGCTCTCGATTCAAGCGCGTCTCCCCGCCCGCCGCTGTGGCGAGGCGCGCCGCGCGGCTCAACTCCCCGTCCGCCCGCCGTGCGCCAGAGCGACGGACCGGAGCGACGAACCGAGTCGGCGCTGGCCTCGCCGCGCAACCCGGACTAAAGAGGCGCCATGCAATTTCTCAAGACCCTGTTCTGGATGGTGCTCGCAGTGTCGCTGGCGATCTTCGCAACGCGCAATTGGCGCGATGTCACGATCGACCTGTGGGGCCCGCTCGCCGCCGACATCAAGCTGCCGCTGCTAATGGCGTTAATGGTGGTGTTGGGCTGGCTCCCGACCTGGCTGATCCTGCGCGGCCGGCTGTGGCAGGCCAAGCGCAAGCTGCAGCTGCTCGATCGCCCGGCGGTGGTCGCTCCCCCCGCCCCCGCCCCAATCGCCAGTGACGACTTCGACCCGGTCCAGCGATGAAGCCAATCTATGTCGCGATCGATACCCCCGACATCGCGCGCGCCAAATTGCTCGCCAAGGCGGTCGCCCCGCTTGCCGGGGGGATCAAGCTCGGGCTCGAATTCTTCGCCCACAATGGCCGCGCGGGCGTGCTCGAACTGGCCGAGACCGGGCTGCCGATCTTCCTCGATTTGAAGCTCCACGACATTCCCAATACCGTCGCCAAGGCGATCCATGCGCTGTCGCCGCTGACCCCTTCGGTGCTCACGGTCCATGCCGCGGGCGGACGCGCGATGATGGAGGATGCCAAGGCCGCCGCGCCGACCGGGACCAAAGTGGTCGCGGTCACCGTGCTGACCAGCCTCGACGCGCGCGATCTCGGCGCGACCGGCATCTCGGGTGATCCGCAGCACCAGGTCGAACGCCTGGCCGATTTGGCGCGTGAGGCAGGGCTCGACGGCATCGTCTGCTCGGGCAATGAACTCGCTTCAGTACGCAAAGCGTGGGGAGACGGCTTCTTCGTCGTCCCCGGAATCCGCCCCGCCGACAGCGCGATCGGCGATCAGAAGCGCGTCATGACCCCGCGCGCCGCGCTCGATGCCGGAGCATCGATCCTGGTCATCGGCCGCCCGATCACCGCCGCGCCCGATCCCGCCGCCGCGCTGCGCGCCATCTCGGGTACGCTTTAGTTTACATGCGCCGGTGCGCGGCCTAATCCGCGCGGCGACCAACCAGGAAGGGTTTCGATGAGCTGGCTGAGCCGCGTTCGCAACGGTATCCAATCGCTGACCAAGCGCCAGCATGGCGACAATCTGTGGCACAAGTGCGCCAAGTGCGACACGATGGTCTTCACCAAGGAATGGGAAGACAATCGCTTCGTCTGCCCGCGCTGCGATCATCATGATCGGATCGGCCCCAAGACCCGCTTCGACGCTTTGTTCGACCGCGCCAGCTACGAGCTGCTGCCCACCCCCGAGGTGCGCGAGGATCCGCTCAAGTTCCGCGACACCAAGCGCTATATTGACCGCATCAAGGCCGCCCGCGCCAAGACCGGCGAGCGCGATGCGCTGATCCACGCCAAAGGCAAGATCGCGCGCCACCCGGCGGTCGTCGGGGTGCAGGATTTCGCCTTCATGGGCGGGTCGATGGGGGTTGCGGTCGGCGCCGCCGTCGTCGCCGGGGTGCAGGCCGCGCTCAAGGGCAAATGTGCCGACATATTGTTAACCGCCGCCGGCGGGGCGCGGATGCAGGAAGGCATCTTGTCGCTGATGCAGATGCCGCGCGCGACCGTCGCGCTGGCGCAATTGCGCGAAGCCGGACTGCCTTACATCGTCGTGCTGACCGACCCTACCACGGGCGGGGTCACCGCCAGCTACGCGATGCTCGGTGACGTCCAGCTCGCCGAGCCTGGCGAATTGATCGGCTTCGCCGGCCAGCGCGTGATCGAGCAGACCATCCGCGAGAAATTGCCCGACGGCTTCCAGCGCGCCGAATATCTGCTTGAGCACGGCATGATCGACATGGTTGTCCACCGCCACGCGCTCAAGGATCGGCTGGCGCGGCTGATCTCCTATCTCGGCCCGCAGGCAGCCAAGGGCAAGAAAGCGGCGTGAGCAAACTCCTCCCCGAGACGGGGAGGTGGCACGCCGCAGGCGTGACGGAGGGGGTCCTCCGCGCGCCGATCCGTCCCATCCAATATGCTTCGCATGGCTGTTCCGGGGAGGAATAATGGCCGACTTTGCGACATCATCCGACCCCGCCGTCCAGGCCCAGCTCGATCGCTTGGGTTCGCCCGCCTACGCCACTGATATCCTCGGATTGGAGCGCATTACCGCGCTGCTCGACCAGCTCGACCGCCCGCAGGACCGCCTGCCCCCGGTGTTTCACGTCGCCGGGACCAACGGCAAGGGCTCGACCTGCGCCTTCCTCCGCGCTGCCCTGGAAGCCGCGGGCCACCGCGTCCACGCCTTCACCAGCCCGCACCTCGTCCGCTTCAACGAACGCATCCGGATTGCGGGGACGCTGATCGACGACGCCGCGCTTGCTCGCTTGCTGGCCGAAGTGCTCGACGCCAATGACGGCATCGACGGCAGCTTTTTCGAAGTCGCCACCGCCGCCGCCTTGCTTGCTTTCTCACGCACCCCCGCCGACGCGCTGATCCTCGAAGTCGGTCTCGGCGGACGGCTCGACGCAACCAACGTCGTCGACCGGCCTTTGGTCACTGCCATCGCCAGCCTCGGCCTCGATCACCAATATTATCTCGGCAACAGTCTCACCGGGATCGCCGCCGAGAAGGCCGGGATCGCCAAGCGCGGCGTCGCGCTGGTCACCCAATCCTATCCGCCCGAGATCAGCGCGAAAATCGCCGGGGTCGCAGCGGCGGTTGGTGCGCCGTTGCTGGCGCGTGGCGAACGCTGGGTGGTGATGGTGCGCGACGGCGCGCTCCACTATCGCGATGCGCAGGGCGAACTCGCGCTCCCCCTGCCGCGCCTAACCGGCGGGCATCAGACGCTCAACGCCGGGCTCGCCATCGCCATGCTTCGCCACCAGTCGATGCTCGCGGTGCCCGAAGCCGCGCTCGCCGAGGCGATGACCGGCACGACTTGGCCCGCCCGCCTCCAGCGGCTCGATACCGGCGCACTGCTCGATGCGCTCCCTGCCGGCAGCGAATTGTGGATCGACGGCGGCCACAACCCCGACGCCGCTCGCCTCGTCGCGGATCATGCGCGTCAGGCATGGCGCGACGGCCTGCCGCTAGCGCTGATGTTCGCCAGCCTCAAGACCAAGGACGCCGCAGCCATCCTCGCCCCATTCAAGGGCATCGCCGCGCACATCCACACTCTGCCGATCGCCGGCCACGACAGCCGCGATCCGGTTGAGCTTGCGGCATTGGCGCAAGACATGGGGTTCGACGCCGCTCCCCACGCCGACCTCGCAGCCGCGCTGGCAGCAATGGCCCAGCCGGCGCGCGTACTGATCTTCGGCTCGCTCTACCTCGCCGGGGTTGCGCTCGGGTCCAACGGCTCGCTTCCCGACTGAGGCGCATCGGCACGGGCATCGCCCTCGCCCTCGACGCCCGCGGTCCCGATCGAACTGTCGACCAGCCCCGCGCGCATCATCCACCAGAACAGCAAGATGCCGGGCAAGGCGGCGACCGTGGTCAGCAGGTAGAAATTGACATAGCCCATACCTTCGACCAGCGCCCCTGCCGTCGTCCCGGTGAGGAATCGTCCGACGATGCTCGCCGCGGCCGAAATCAAGGCGTATTGCGACGCGGTGAAGCGCAAGTCGCACAGCGCGGAGAAGTAAGCGACCACGGTCACCCCACCGATCCCGCTGGCAAAATTCTCGAATCCGATCGCGCCCGCCAGGACTAGATTGCTGTGCCCCGCCTGCGCCAGCAGCGCGAAGGTGAAGTTCGACACCCCCATCAGGATCAGGCTGATCAGCACCGACCGCTTCATCCCCAATTTCGAATACAGCACCCCGCCGACGAAAATACCGATCAAATAGGCCCAGAAGCCCACCCCGATGTCGTAGATGGCGATCTCGTCGTTGGTGAAACTGAGGTCGTCGAGCAGCAGCCGCAGCGTGAGCTGGCCGAGCGTGTCGCCAATCTTGTGAAGCAGGATGAACAGCAGCACCAGGAACGCGCCCTGGCGCTGGAAGAATTCGGTGAACGGGCGGTAGACCGCGCCCAGCGCCTCGCCGAACCCGCGCCGTTTCTTTGTTTCGCGGTGGCGCTCGGGTTCGCCGTACACGAGCCCGGTGATCATCGCCGGAAACGCGAACGCTGCGCAGGCGAGATAAGCGATTTCCCACCCGACCCGCGCCGCCAGCACGAGCGCCAGCGCGCCCGCCGCGACCGATCCGATGCGCCAGCCATATTGCACCATCCCCGATCCAACGCCGAGCTGGCGCGGCTTTAGGATCTCGATCCGATAGGCATCGATGACGATGTCGAACGTTGCGCCAGCGGCCCCGACCAGCACCGCCGCCCACGCCGTCGCAAGCAGGCTCGCCGACGGATCGACGAACGCCAAATTGGCGACCGCGGCGATCACCAACACCCCGGTCAGCAGCAGCCATGATACGCGCTGTCCAAGCCGCCCGATGATTGGCAGTCGTACCCCGTCGACGACCCACGCCCACAGGAATTTGAGGTTGTAGACGAGGAAGGCGAGGCTGAACGCGGTGATGCTCTTCTTGTCGAGACCGTCCTGCGCCAACCTGGTGGTCAGCGTCGCGCCGATCATCGCATAGGGAAATCCCGACGACACACCCAGGAAGAAGGCAGCAAGCGGCGCGGCCTCGGTGTAGGGCCGAACAGATTCGGGAAGCGCCGCGCGCCAGCCGGTTGCCACTGGTTCGTCCACCGCTTCGACCATCACCTGCTCCCACGTCGATTTGGCGCCATGCTAGCAGCGGTTTTGCGGGTGGGAAGTCGGCGCTTGCACAAACGGTTCGACGAGCGCACAAACTTAACATGGATCAATTCACGACCGCCTCGCGACCAACCCCGGGCCAGCGCGCGCTGGCCGAAGCGCTTGCCCGGGGCGAAGCCGCGCTTGGCGCCGGTCTCGAATCGCTCGACGCCTCGCTTTACACCGACCCCGAGCGTTACGAGCGCGAGCAACGCGCGATCTTTGATCGCCTGCCGCACCTGCTCGCGCCGTCGTCGTTGCTGCCCGAAGCCAATATGGCGGTGGCGCATGACCATTATGGAATTCCGCTGATCCTGTCGCGCGACGCGAACGGCCACGCCCACGTCTTCGCCAACGTCTGCCGCCATCGCGGCACACGCTTGATCGAGGCCGCGGGCGTGGTTCCGGCCAAGCGCATCATCTGTCCCTATCACGCCTGGGCGTACAAGCCCGACGGCGAGTTGACCGGCCTGCCCCGCGCCGATTGCTTCCCCGGGCTAGATAAGTCGACGCACGGGCTGGTCAGCTACCCGAGCATCGAAGCCGGCGGGCTGATCTGGTTCGCCAAGCAGGCCGAAGCCGATTTCACCGACATTCTCGCGCTCGCGCCCGATCTCGACGCGTTCGCGATGGCCGACCAGCATGTCTATCGCCGCGAGACGCATCACGTCGCCGCCAATTGGAAGCTGATCATCGACGCGTTCCTTGAAAGTTATCACGTCCAGCGGCTCCACGCTGCAACCATCGCCAGCTTCTTCGCCGACGGGATCACCACCGCCGACACCATCGGCCCGCATCAGCGCGCCGCGGTCGGACGCGCCGATTACCTCGCCCAGGTCGATCGCGACGATTGGGCCGCGCTGCGCCACGCGGTGACCTACACCTACCAGATATTCCCCTCGTCGGTGGTGATCGTCAGCCCCGATTACATCAATCTGCTGATCGCCATGCCGCAGGCGGTCGACAGCACGCTGGTCGAAGACATCATGCTGATCCCCGAGGCGCCCGCGACCAATGAGGCAGAATCGCATTGGGAACGGAGCTGGGACTTGCTCGACGGCGGGACCTTCGTCGCCGAGGATTTCCGCGCCGCCGCGCTCGCGCATCAGGGGCTCGCCTCGGGAGCGATCGACAAGGTTGTACTCGGGACGCTCGAACATGGGCTGGTCGATTTCCACCACAAGGTGGAACAAGCGCTTCAGCCGTCGCTCAGCGGATAGAGCAACAGCCCCTTCGGCGGCTTCACTTTTTCGCCCGCAAGATGCTGGTCGATCGCTTTCAGCGCCGCCTTGAGCACCCGCTCGCTATACGGTTTGATCAGGCAACCGAGCACCAATTCGCTCGCTTCGTCGGGCGGATGACCGGTCGCGAACAGCACCGGGATGCCGCGCTGCTTGGCGACCCGGGCGAGGTCGATCCCGGTCCGCTCGCCACTCAGGCGGACATCGGACATGATCAGATCGACCTGCTCGCGATCGAGCGTGACGATCGCATCGGCGAACCGATCGTGGGTCGCGACCACCGTGTAGCCGGCCTCTCCAAGCATGGTTTCATTGTCGAACGCGGTGAGCGGCTCGTCCTCGACAACGAGGATCCGCTTGACGATCCGCTTTTGCTTCCCGAACAGCATGAAACCCCCGTAGGACGAAACTCGATGGACCCGCAACGAACGAAGCGCGCGCCAGTGCCGCGCCGATCGCGCCGTAACGACGGCCCGCCGCAAAAGGCACGTGGACCGAAGCCTGGCGCAGCGCGGGAGGACGGTCCGCAGCGCATCGCCAAGTTGCTCGCGCGCGCCGGAATCGCGTCACGCCGTGATATTGAGCGGATGATCGCCGAAGGCCGGATCGCGCTCGACGGCAAGACGCTCGACACCCCTGCGACGGTGCTCGAATCCCTCACCGGCGTGACCGTCGACGGCAAGGCGGTCGCCGCCCCGGAAGCCGCGCGTCTGTTCCTGTTCTACAAGCCGCAAGCCACGCTCACTGCGGCGCGTGATCCCAAGGGCCGCGCGACGATCTACGACAAGCTGCCCCCCGGCCTGCCGCGGCTGATTCCGGTCGGGCGGCTCGATTATATGACCGAGGGCCTGTTGTTGATGACCAACGACGGCGAATTGAAGCGTCAGCTCGAATTGCCGAGCACCGGGGTCGTCCGCACCTATCGCGCCCGCGCGTTTGGCGAAGTCACCCAGGCCCAGCTCGAAGCACTCGCCGATGGCACCACTATCGAAGGCATGCGCTACGGCTCGATCAACGCCAATATGGAGCGTCGCACCGGGCGCAATTGCTGGATTGAAATGTCGCTCACCGAGGGCAAGAATCGCGAAGTGCGCAACGTGCTCGCTTACCTCGGGCTCCAGGTCTCGCGCCTGATCCGCACCAGCTATGGGCCGTTCACGGTCGAGGGAATGGAGACCGGCGACGTCGGCGAAGTGCCGCGCGACATCCTGTCCCACTTCCGCCGCACGCTCAAATGAGGATCATTTCGGGCGAATGGCGCGGTCGCAAGCTGGTCGCCCCGCCAGGCGAACAGACCCGCCCAACCGCCGACCGCACGCGAGAAACTCTATTCTCGATGCTGGTCAGCCGCCTTGGCAGCTTCGAGGGTCTGCGCGTTGCCGATCTTTACGCCGGCAGCGGCGCGCTCGCGCTCGAGGCGCTGTCGCGCGGCGCAGCGGCGGCAGTGCTGGTCGAAAATGACCGCGCCGCTTTGCTCGCGATCGACGCCAACGCCGCCGCGCTCGGCGCCAAGTCCCGGCTCCAGGTGCGCGCGATGTCGGCGGCGCGGCTGCCGCGCGACGCGCCGTTCGACCTGATCCTTGCCGACCCGCCTTATGCCGCTGGCTCGGGCAGCGCAGTCGCGCGCGCCGTGGCCGACGCCGAATGGCTCGCGCCGGGCGGCTGGCTGGCTATTGAAACCGCCAAAGGCGACGACGTCGCCGTGCCCGACGCGATGCGCGTCGAGGTCACGCGCGACGTCGGTCGCGCGCGCCTCACGCTGCTGCGCGGCTAGGCCTTCTTCGCGGCCGCGGTTGCGGCATCCTTGATCACGCCGAAATCGCCCATCAATTTTTTGCCGATCGCCGCCGCGGCGGCCTTGCCCGCATCCTTGACCATCTTGGACGAGCTCGAATGCTTGCCCTTGGCAAGTTGCTGCTCGGCGATCACCGTCACCGCCGCCAGTGCGCCGGCGGCGAGAAGGTCGGCAACCATCGGATGATCGACCAGCTTGGCGAGGCCATCGAGCGCCGATTTACGCTCACTCTTGCCCTTGCCGGCACTCTTGCCGTCCTTCTTCCCATCGCTTTTGGCTTTCTTGGCCTTGCGCTTGATCCGGATGGTCGCGCCGGCGGTCGGCTTGGGCTTCTTTTTCTTGTCGGTGTCGCTTTTCTTGGTTGCAGCTTTGGCCATCTCACACTCTCCCTGTTGGACCGCTCTACGCGGTCTCGATGATCCGCATGTCGGCATCCGCGAACGGCTGCGCAAGGGCGCACGCAGTTTCGCGATCATGCTGAAGCCAACCGAGCGCGTCGACCGGGCGCAGCATCACTGGCATCGCCTTGGGATGGACCGCGCCGACGACCGCATTCGCAGCGCAGGTCAGGAACGCCATGAACGGCCCGCCTTCACCCGGCCGCCACAGCCCGGCAAAGGCGAACAACGGGTCATGCGCTTGCCCCATACCGAACCACACCTTGCGCTTGCGCTTGGTCTCCGGGTCGGGCTCGGCGGTCCATTCGCAAAATTGCGTTACCGGGACGATGCAGCGCCGCTCGATATTGCCCAGCGCCGATCGCCAGAACGGACTTTCAAGGTTGCGGACGTTGGTTACCGGTCGCCTTTTGGCTGCCGCCGGTCCGGGGAAGCCCCACGTCATGGTCTCAAGCCTCAGCCCGCCATCTTCGCCACGCCGAAGCACCGGTGCGGGGCGGCCCGGATAGATTTCGTCGAACGGTGGCAGATTGTCGCGCTCGCCTTCAAAGCTACCGAATAGACCACGGATTTCGTCGACCGTGGCGGTCATCGTGTAAAGATTGCACATAATCGTCACCCTCCTGCCCCATCACGACCAGCGGTTCGTCGTTAACACGCCCATAACCGGTTAATGGCGCTTGGCATGTTGCGCGTGGTTCAGGAAATGGGTCGCAACATGGTCGGGTTGCAAGGGGCAACCAACGACAAGGAGCTTTTCAATGCGCAGTCTCGTCCTGGCCGTCACGGCCGCCACCCTGACCCTGCCTGCGCTACCCAGCGCGGCGCTGGCTCACAATGGCTATTATCAAGGCCGCACGTGGCAAGACGGCCAAGGCCGCATGCGCTGCAAGCGTCCCAATGGCACCACCGGGCTGATCGTCGGCGCTGCCGGCGGCGCGCTGGTTGGCCGCGCGATCGATACTCGCGGCGAGCGAGCCACCGGAACCATCCTCGGCGCCGCTGCCGGTGCGCTGATCGGCCGCCAGGTCGAGCGCAGCCGCCGCGTGCGCTGCCGCTAAGCGATTTTCAGTTAGGCCGGCGCTTTTTTCACCGCCCTGATCCGGCGCCGGCCGCCTTTCCTGCCTAACTGTATTGACACTATAACACACCCTGTGCGATGAGCGTCGCACAGGGAGGTTTTATTTCATGTACAGCAATCAGGATCTCGATGACGCGGTTGCATCGGGCGCGCTCAGCGCCGACGCTGCGGCTTCGCTTCGCAACTTTTTCGACCAGCAGCATTCAAGCTCGGCCATCGACGAAGAGCAATTTCGCCTCGTCACCAGCTTCAACGACATCTTCGTCTCGATCGCCAGCGCGATCCTGCTGTTCGCGGTCGGCTGGATTGGCCAGTCGATCGGCCAGGCGCTTGGCCTGATCATCGACCAGGATGGCCCCAGCCCGCTCGCGCCTGCCGCAATCGCCGCCACCGCCTGGGGGCTGGCGACCTTCTTCACCGCCAAGCGGCGCATGGCGCTGCCCTCGATCATCTTGTTGCTGGCGTTCGTCGGCGGCGTGCTCGCTACCGTCGGCTTCGGCCTCGTGCTCGCACTTGGTCAGGGCAATCTCGAAAATAATCAGATGCTCGGCGGGATCATCGGCGCGGTCGCTGCAGCGGTCGCGGCGGCGGCGGCGTACATTCACTGGAAGCGCTTTCATGTCCCGATCACCGTCGCTGCGGGTGCCGCAGCGGTCGCCGGGATCGTCATGGCGCTGATCGTCGCCACACTCGGTGAGCGGGTCGAAACCATGCAGGATTTGATGCTCGGCTTCGTGCTGCTGCTCGGGATTGGCGTGTTCCTGTTCGCGATGCGCTGGGATTCGTCGGATCCGGCCCGTGTCACGCGTCGCGCGGATGTCGCTTTCTGGCTTCACCTGCTCGCCGCGCCGATGATCGTTCACCCGGTATTTACCTTGCTCGGGCTCAACGACGGCAATGCCACCATCGGCGAAGGGCTGGTCGTGATCGCGCTTTATGTCGTGCTGGCGATCGCCGCGCTTGCGATCGACCGCCGCGCCTTGCTCGTCTCGGCGCTCGCTTATGTGCTCTTTGCGCTGACCGAGTTGTTCAAGCAGATCGGCGCAGTCGAACTCAGCGTCGCACTGACTGCATTGGTGATCGGCTCGGCCTTGCTCATGCTGTCGGCTTACTGGCACCAGGCGCGGCGCGTGGTGGTCAATCGCTTGCCTGGCCAGCTCGTCACCAAGCTCCCGCATCTCGACCGGGTTGCTATTGCCCAACCAGCCGCATGAGCCGGCGCTCGAGCGGGGCCAGCACGCCGTGAAGGTCGTGGCCCCGCTTGAGCACCGCGCCATGTTCTGACACCAACGCAAACGCCCCCTGCTTCAGCCGAAGCTGGGGGCGTTTTTCGATCCGCACTTCGGGCCGCTCGGTGGCGCGGCGGAAAGCGGCGAAAATCGCCACCTCGGGGTGAAACGACACACCATAATCGCGCCAATGCCCCGCCGCGACCATCCGCCCATACAGGTCGAGCAAACGTGTAAATTCCTGACGGTCGAAAGTCGCTATTGCTTGCCGGTCCCGCGGATGGGGGAACGGCGTCACCACGCTCACGCGATCTTTGCCTTGCGCGGCGGGAGGCGTTGATCGCGCAGCACCGCGACTTCCGTGTTGAGCGCCGCAAGCTGCTCCTCGAGTTCGACGATGCGAGTCAACGCCGGATCGCAATTCTCGCCGCACGGCGTGCCATAAGGAACGAAGCCCGGGCTGTAATGGACCGTCGCGACATCGACCAGGCGCGCCGGGATCCCGACCACCGTCGTCTCCGGATCAACATCACGCGTGACTACCGCATTGGCGCCGATCCGCGCTCCCGCGCCGACATCGATCGGGCCCAGCACCTGTGCGCCTGATCCCACCACGACGCCGTGGCGCAGGGTCGGGTGGCGCTTGCCGCCGACCCCGGTCGACGGGTTGGTCCCGCCCAGCGTGACGCTTTGGTAGATCGTCACATCGTCCTCGATCTCGGCGGTTTCGCCGATCACGGTGAAACCATGGTCGATGAAGAAGTTGCGCCCGATCACTGCGCCGGGGTGGATGTCGATCGCGGTCAGCAGCCGCGCCAGATGATTGACGAACCGCGCTAGAAAATACAGCCGCCCGCCGTACAGCCAGTGCGCGATGCGGTGCATGCCGAGCGCAAGCACGCCCGGATATAGCAGGACTTCCCAGCGCGATCGCGCCGCCGGATCGCGCGCTTTCACCGAATCGAGATAGGCAAATAGGGTTGAAGCCACCGGGTGCGCCTTTGCTGTGTTGGTTCGATATCTAGGGTGCCGCGGCGGCGATGAAAAGCCAGACTGCCCCAGACCTGCGCCGGAAGCTCTTGTCGCGCCGCAACATTTGCGTCACTTAGCGAAGTTCAACAGGGCGGAGAACGCGCATTTTCCCTGACCTCCTTGCCGATCCTTCCGTGCTGGTACCGTTCATTCTGATCGGCTTTGCCGCCCAGATGATCGACGGCGCGCTCGGCATGGCGTTTGGGCAAATCTCGAGCACCTTGCTGATCATCCTCGGGGTTCCGCCGGCGGCGGCCTCGGCCGGAGTCCACACTGCGGAAACCTTCACCACCGCAGTATCGGGGATCAGCCATGTCGCGCACCGCAATGTCGATTGGAAACTCTTCTCCCGGATCGTCATCCCCGGCATGATCGGTGGCATCACCGGCGCCTATCTGCTGAGCAACGTCAGCGCCGACGCGGCCAAGCCGATCGTCCTCACCTACCTGGCCGGGCTCGGGCTGTACTTGCTCTATCGTGGCGCGATGCACCGCCATACCGAGCGCCAGCCCAAGGTCGTCGCCCCGCTCGGGCTGGTCGGGGGCTTCCTCGATGCCGCCGGCGGGGGCGGCTGGGGTGCGATCGTGACGTCCAACCTGCTCGTCCAGGG
>JAJAYY010000060.1 GCA_026785965.1 Sphingomonas bacterium | reverse complement strand
GTCGTGAACCGCGCGAGCAAAGCCGAGCTCGTCGTTGGCCTCTTGTTCGTTCATCGTCGTGAAGTAGCGATGGTGCCCGCCGTGGCTGCCCAGGTCATGTTGGGTGCGCGCCGACCGAATAGTGTCGATGACGTCGGGTGCATACCATAATCGCTCGTTTCCCGGCCGCTCTCGCGCACTATCCCGATCAAGCAGCGCGGCAACAAACGCCCAGGTAACCGGCAAAGAATGGCGATCGAAGATTTCGACGAGGCGCTTGACGATTGGTCGCTCGAGCGCCTCGACATGGTCGATGTGGCGCTGCTCAAGATTGTCCCAATTCCCCCAAGCGAGTTCAAGATCGATCGAAATGGTTACGCAACCGATTGTCATGAGTCTCGCGGACTCCCCGCCCAATTGGTAAGGCGCACAAGCGGTCTCATCAATCGAACAAACTCGAGACGCTGCTTTCATCCGCTATCCGGTGGATCGCCTCGCCGAACATGGGCGCGATGGTCAGGCGGCGGATCTTGCTGCCGTCGGTCAGGCCTTCGCGATAAATCGAATCAGTCACCACCAATTCGGTCAGCACGCTGGCGTTGACCCGCGCTTCGGCCGCGCCCGACAGCACCCCGTGGCTGCAATAGGCCAACACGTTCGCGGCGCCTTGATCCATGAGCGCGGCGGCGGCGTTGCACAAGGTCCCGCCCGAATCGACGATGTCGTCGATCAGGATGCAGCAATGCCCCTCGACCTCGCCGATGATGTTCATCACTTCGCTCTCGCCGGCCGCTTCGCGACGCTTGTCGACGATCGCCAGCGGTGCATTGTCGAGCCGTTTCGCCAGGCTGCGTGCGCGCACGACGCCGCCGACGTCGGGCGACACGACCATCAATTTCTTGCCCGCGTGGCGCGCCTGGATATCGGCCGCCATGACCGGCGCGGCCCACAGATTGTCAGTCGGAATGTCGAAGAAGCCCTGAATTTGCCCGGCGTGCAAATCCATCGTTAGGACGCGGTCGGCGCCGGCAGTGGTGATGATGTTGGCGACCAATTTGGCCGAGATCGGGGTGCGCGGGCCGGGTTTGCGGTCCTGCCGGGCATAACCGAAATAAGGGATGACGGCGGTGATCCGCTTGGCCGAGGCGCGTTTAAGCGCGTCGATGCAGATCAGCAATTCCATCAGATTGTCGTTGGTCGGGAAACTCGTCGACTGGATCACGAACACGTCCTCGCCACGGACATTCTCATTGACCTCAACGAATACTTCCTCGTCGGCGAAGCGCCGCACGCTGGCCTTGGTCAACGGGGTTTCGAGATAATCGGCGATTGCCCGCGCCAGCGGCAGGTTCGAATTGGCTGCGAGCAATTTCATTTGAGCGGTCCCCGGTTCGCAATTCGACCGCCTTAGACAGGGTGGCTGGCCAAGGGCAAGGTCGCGGGCAAGGTTGCGGTGCCCCCAAGCGGCGCATAAGCGTCGCTGTGTGACCGATACGCCCACCTTGAATCTGCGCATCGCCCTTGCCCAAATGAATCAGCGCGTCGGCGACCTCGCCGGCAATGCCGCTGCAATCTTGTCGGTACGGGCTCGCGCTGCCACCGCTGGCGCCGACCTCGTGCTGACCCCCGAAATGCAGCTCACCGGCTATCCGGTTGAAGATCTGGTGCTCAAGCCCGAATTTGTCCGCCGCACGATCGAGGCCAGCGAACGCCTGGTCGATGCCACCGCCGATGGCGGCCCGGCATTGCTATTCGGGACGCTGCATGAGTCGGACGGCGCGGTCTACAATGCGATGGTGCTCGCCGAAGCCGGGGCGGTGGTGGGTCGAGTGCTCAAGCATGAGCTGCCCAATTACGGCACCTTCGACGAGAAGCGTATTTTCGCCGCCGGGCCGCTTCCCGCGCCGATCGTGTGGCGCGGGGTCAGCCTCGGGGTGCCGATTTGCGAGGACATGTGGCTCGAGCCGGTATGCGCGGCGCTCGCCAAGGCCGGGGCCGATCTGCTGCTCGTTCCCAATGGCAGTCCGTATGAGCTCGACAAGGACGATGTCCGCCTGCGCCTCGCCCGCGCCCGGGTGACCCAGACCGGGCTGCCCTTGGCCTACGTCAATCGCGTCGGCGGCCAGGATGAAATCGCCTTTGACGGGTCGAGCTTCGTGCTCAATGACGATGGCCAGACGGTGGTTCAGATGCCCGACTGGGACGAGGCTTTGCTGGTCACCGACTGGTCGAAGGGCGCCAATGGCTGGCGCTGCGAAACCAACAGCGTCGCGCCGCTCGATCCCTACCCGCAGGATATCTATCACGCGATGATGACCGGCCTGCGCGACTATGTCGGGGAGAATGGCTTCCCGGGCGTGATCCTCGGTATGTCGGGCGGGATCGACAGCGCGCTGTCGGCGGCAGTCGCGGTCGATGCACTTGGCCCGGACAAGGTGTGGTGCGTGATGATGCCGTCCAAATTCACCAGCCAGGAAAGCCTCGACGATGCACAACAGGCCGCCGACCTGCTCGGGGTTCGCCATGACATCATCCCGATCGTCCCGGGGGTCGACGCGCTGGGCGCGATGCTGCCCGAGATCACGGGGCTGGCCGCGGAGAATATCCAGGCGCGGCTGCGCATGGTGACGCTCATGGCGCTCAGCAACACCCACGGACACATGCTGCTCACCACCGGCAACAAGAGCGAGATGTCGGTCGGCTATGCCACGCTCTACGGCGACATGGCGGGCGGCTATTCGGTGCTCAAGGACGCCTACAAGACTACGGTCTTTGCGTTGTCGCGGTGGCGCAATGCGCACAAGCCCGGCGACGCGCTCGGCCTGGCCGGGCCGGTGATGCCGCAGCGGATTATCGACAAGCCGCCCTCGGCCGAGCTTCGCCACGATCAAAAAGATGAAGACAATCTGCCGCCTTACGCTCTGCTCGACCGCATTCTCGACGCCTTGATCGAGAAAGAGCAATCGGTGGCCCAGGCCGCGCGCACCACCGGTGCCGACGAAGCGTTAGTGTCTGACATCGAGCGCAAGTTGCTGCGCGCCGAATATAAGCGCCGCCAGGCCCCGCCGGGGGTCAAGATCGGTGCTCGCAACTTCGGCCGCGACCGCCGCTACCCGATCACCAACGCCTTCCACACTGGAAAATCATGACTATCGTCACCCGCTTCGCCCCGTCGCCGACCGGCCGGCTCCATGTCGGCAATATCCGCACCGCGCTCCACAATGCATTGTTTGCGATCGCGCAGAGCGGACGCTTCCTGCTGCGGATCGACGACACCGACGCCGAGCGTTCGACCGAGGCGTTTGTCGCCGCCATCCACGAGGATCTCGACTGGCTCGGGCTCAAGCCCGACGCCACGGTGCGCCAGTCCGAGCGCTTCGCGCTTTACGAACGCGAGTTCGAGCGGCTCAGGGCCGCGGGCCGCGTTTATGCCTGCTACGAGAGCTCCGACGAGCTCGACCTGCGCCGCAAGGTCTTGCTCGGGCGCGGGCTGCCCCCGGTTTATGAGCGCAAAAGCCCCGATGCGGCGGTGCCAGACGGGGTCGCCCCGCATTGGCGCTTCAAGCTTGATCACACCGCCGCGATCGAATGGGATGACCTTGTCCGCGGCCATCAGCGGTTCGATCCCGCGCTGATCAGCGACCCGGTCGTCCGCCGTGCCGACGGCAGCTGGCTCTACCTCCTCCCCAGCGTGATCGACGACATCGACCTGTGCATCACCCATATCGTCCGCGGCGAGGACCATGTCTCGAACAGCGCGACCCAGATCCAGATGTTCGACGCCTTGGGCGCCGCCACGCCTCACTTCGCGCACGAGGCATTGCTCGTCGCGGCGGAAGGCAAATTGTCCAAGCGGCTCGGCTCGACCGGGGTCGATGGCCTGCGCGATGCGGGGATCGAGCCGCTCGCTTTGCTGTCGCTGCTCGCGCGCCTCGGCACGTCGCATCCGGTCGAGCCCAGGACCAGTCTTGCCGCGCTCGCCGAAGGCTTCGATTTCGCGACCTTTGGCCGCGCCCCGGCGCATTTCGATCTCACCGAGGTCGAGCAGCTCAATGCCAAATTGCTCCATTTGACCGATTTCGCCGACGTCGCCGGCCGCCTCCCCGAAGGCACCAACGAGGCGCAATGGCGCGCGCTGCGCGGCAACCTCGCGTACCTCGGCGAAATCGCCGCCTGGCTGCCGGTGCTCGACGGCGACATCGCGCCGCCCGAAGTCGTGCCAGACGACAAGCCGCTGCTCGCCGAAGCGGCGGCGCTCGCCGCGACCCTCGATTGGTCGGACGAACCATGGCGTCAGCTGACCGACGCACTCAAGGCGGCCACCGGGCGCAAAGGCCGGGAGCTGTTCCATCCGCTTCGCCTCGCGCTCACCGGCCGCGATTCGGGCCCCGAAATGGCGCCATTGCTGCTGCTGATGGGCCAGGATCGCGCCGTCGTCCGACTTCGCGCCGCAGCCCTTTAACCTGTCATTCCACGCCGCAGCAAATGCCTGTTGCGCGTATTATGTAATGATGTATCATCACAGGTCTCGGAAGGAGGCTTGTCATGCTTGCTTATGCTCCCCGTCCCGGTCGCTCGGTTTCCCGTCGCACCTTGCTGCTCGTTGCCGCCGGCCATGTCATATTGATCGGCCTGGTCCTCACTGCGCGCAGTGAATTGCCCGTGGGCCGCATCTTTGATCCGACCGACATCATTTTCATCGACCCGCCCAAGCCGCCGCCTCCACAGCCGAGCCCGCCGCGCAGCCCGACCGAATCGACCATCGATCGGCCGGTGACGATCATTCCGACTCTGCGCCCATTGCCGACTCCGCTCGATGACGGTCCCGCGATCCCGCAGCCAAGCCCGTTCGCCGGCAATTCGGTCGATCCCGTCCCGCTTCCGCTGCCCGCTCCAACCCCGCCGGCGGTGGTCCGCAAGGCGGCGCGCTTTGTCACCCCCGCGAGCGATGTGCGTCCGCCCTACCCTGCCGCCAAGCAGCGGATGGGCGAGGAGGCCAGCCTGCGTCTCGCGCTCCAGATCGACTCGTCCGGACGGGTTATTTCGGTCGATCCGGTCGGCGCCGCCGATCCGATCTTCCTCGACGCCGCGCGCCGCCACATCCTCAAGCGCTGGCGCTATGCGCCCGCGACCGAGGGCGACACCGCAATCGCCTCGCGGATCGTCATCACGCTGCGCTTCGAGCTTCAATAGCTGTTCCCCGGGGCGGGGCTGGCGATGCGCCTCGCCCCGCCCTATCTTGGCGCGATGGCAGTCCTTCCTCCGATGTCGAGCCCGCGCGCCGCGCTGCGTGATCTCCTCGCCGTGCTCCGCGCCGACAGCGTTCGCGATCGAATCCTCGGTCTGACGCTTGCGGTGCTGATCACGATCATCATCCTGATCATTTTCTTCGTCGATTCGAAGATCAACACCGCTCCCCCGCCGCGCGTGGTCTACGTCCAGACTTATGCCGAGGACCGCACCGACGCCGACATCAAGACATCGCAGAAACAGGATCAGGCGCGGCGCAAGAAGCTCGCTGCCGAACGCCGGAAGCAATTCCAGGAGCTCGAAAGGCGCTTCAACATTGAGTGACGCCGCCGCGATGATGGCCGAGGCCGCTCGGCTCGGCGAAGCAGTCCGCGGCCGCACTGCGCCCAATCCCAATGTCGGATGCGTGATCGTCAAGGACGGCGCCGTGATCGCTACTGGGGCCACCGAGCCCGGGGGGCGGCCCCACGCCGAAGCGGTTGCGCTGGCGCTTGCGGGGGAGGCCGCGCGCGGGGCGACCTTGTTCACCACGCTCGAGCCCTGCGCCCACCCCAGTGCGCGCGGCCCGACCTGCGCCGACCTGATCCCCGCCGCCGGGCTCGCGCGCGTGGTGATCGGAATCGAGGATCCCGACCCGCGCACCGCCGGGCAAGGGACCGCGTTGCTCCGCGCCGCCGGGGTCGCGGTTGAATTGCTCGACAGCGCCGACGCGCGCGCCAGCCTGTCGGGCTATCTCATGCGCCTCGCTCGTGGCCGCCCGCGCATCACCTTGAAGCTGGCGCTGTCGATCGACGGCAAGATCGCGCTTCCGTCGGGCGAATCGAAATGGATCACCGGCGAAGACGCGCGTGCCCATGTTCATCTCGAACGCGCCCACAGCGACATGATCCTGGTCGGTCGCGGCACCTATCTCGCCGATTCGCCCAAGCTCGATGTCCGCCTGCCAGGCCTCGAAGAGTGGTCGCCGCGCCGCGCCTTGCTCACCCGCGGCGACGCGGTCGAGGGGTGGGAAATCCTGTCTTCTCCGCAGGATGTCTATTGCCTTCATGACGTCAACGATTTGCTGATCGAAGGTGGTTCGGCCACCGCCACCGCCTTTCTTGCCGCCGACCTGGTCGACCGCATCCTGATTTATCGCGCCCCGATCCTGGTCGGCGCGGGGAAGTCGTCGTTCGGTTACATCGGCTTGGACGCGATCGCTGACGCCCATGGCCGCTGGCGGGCGCGTGACGGCGCTTACCTTGGCATCGACCGGCTCGAAGTCTACGATCGCTTGCCCCAGGGAGAGTAAGCTTGTTTACCGGCATCATCACCGACATCGGCACCATCCGCAGCGCTGAGCAGCGCGGCGACCTGCGCCTGACGATCGGCTGCGGTTACGACCTCGCCGGCATCGATCTTGGCGCCTCGATCGCTTGCTCCGGGACCTGCCTAACCGTGGTCGATAAAGGCTCCGACTGGTTCGCAGTCGATGTCAGCCACGAAACCACCTCGCGCACTGCCGCCGGGCTGTGGACCGAAGGCGCGCGGCTCAACCTTGAGCGCGCGCTGCGCCTTGGCGACGAACTTGGCGGCCACCTCGTCACCGGCCATGTCGATGGTGTCGGCACCGTGGTCGGCGTGAGTCCTGACGGCGGCTCTACCAGGATCGGCATATCCGCCCCGGTCGAGCTTGGCCCATACATCGCAGCCAAGGGCTCGATCACGCTCGACGGCGTGTCGCTGACCGTCAACGAGGTGCGCGATGCCGACGACGGCACGACCCATTTCGCGGTCAACATCATCCCCCATACCGCCGCACACAGTACCCTCGGCGCCATCGCGGCGGGGCGCCAGCTCAACCTCGAAATCGACATCCTCGCGCGCTACCTCAAGCGGATGACCGACGCTCGAATGTGAGATATAGCCGCTCGATTATCACATCACGGTGTGATAACCGGCCTTATGTCCACCAATCTCATCGAACGAATCACATTGCTGGTCGATAGCGGCGAGGCCTCGCGTTCGGGGCTGGCGCGTGCCGCTGGGCTTCATCCCAACAGTCTGCGCAAGCTTGGCGCGACCGACTGGAACCCGACCGCCGACACCCTCGGCCGGCTCGAGAAACTGCTCGATGGCGGGGTTCAGGAGGTGCTTGTCGGGGCCGAGGTGATCATCAACGAGGCGCGCAACGGGCGGATGTACATTTTGGTCGACGACGACGACCGCGAGAATGAGGGCGACCTCATCATCCCGGCGCAGATGGCGACCCCCGACGCGATCAACTTCATGGCGCGTCACGGCCGCGGGCTGATCTGTCTCGCGCTCGGCAAGGAGCGGGTCGATGCGCTCGGGCTTGAGCCGATGGCGCGAGTCAACCGCACCAGCATGGAGACCGCGTTCACCGTCTCGATCGAAGCGCGCGACGGCGTGACCACGGGCATTTCCGCCGCCGATCGCGCGCGCACCATCGCGGTAGCGATCGATTCGGCCAATCCCGCCGACGCCTTGGTTTCGCCCGGCCACGTCTTCCCACTCGTCGCACGCCCTGGCGGGGTGCTCGTCCGTGCCGGCCATACCGAGGCGGCGGTCGATGTGTCGCGGCTCGCGGGGCTCAACCCCTCGGGGGTAATTTGCGAGATCATGCGCGAGGACGGGACGATGGCCCGGCTCGACGATCTGATGGAATTCGCGAAGGTTCACGGGCTCAAGATCGGGACGATCCGCGATCTGATCGCCTACCGCCTCAAGAAGGATCATATGGTCGCGCGCGTCGCCGACACGCGGTTCGTCGCGCGCTCGGGGGCGGCGTGGCAGGCGCAAGTGTTCCGTGACAAGGCCAGCGGCGATGAGCAGCTCGCCTTGGTCCACGGCGCGATCGACCCGTCCTCACCGACCCTGGTGCGGATGCACTCGATCGACCTGTTCGCCGATTTGCTCGGTGAGGCGAGCCCTCGCGCGGGTTTGCTCGACGGGGCGATGGCGATGATCGAGGCCGAAGGCTCTGGGGTGATCGTCGCGCTCCATGCCGCCGCCCCCGGATCGCTCAGCCGCGCCACCGATTTCCGCTCGGGCAAGGCGGCCGAGGTCAGCCCGGCGTTGCGCGGCTATGGAATCGGCGCGCAGATCCTCGCCGCGCTCGGCATCCACGACATGATCCTGTTGTCGAACACGACCCATGCCCCGGTCGGGCTCAGCGCCTACGGCCTCGCGATTGTTGAGGAACGTTGCATCACCCCGACGGAGAAATAGGCTGGCCCATATCCTGATCGCCGAGGCGCGCTTTTACGCGCATCTCAACGACCTGCTGCTCGCCGGCGCCCGCGCCGCGATCGAGGTGGCTGGCCACAGCCACGACACGATCACGCTGCCCGGCGCGCTCGAACTTCCCGGCGCGATCGCGCTCGCCTCGGAAAGCGGCCAATATGACGCGTTCGTCGCACTCGGCGTCGTGATCCGCGGCGAAACCTGGCATTTCGAAATCGTCGCCGGCGAAAGCGCGCGCGCATTGATGGCGCTCACGCTCGACGGCATCGCCATTGGCAACGGCATATTGACGGTCGAGAATGAAGCCCAGGCAATCGTCCGCGCCGACCCGGGCCAGGCCGACAAGGGCGGCGACGCGGCCAAAGCGGCGTTGGCGCTGTTGGAAATCAAACGCCGCTTCAATCCCGATTCTCGCTAGTCCGCCGGACTAGCTGCGCTCAGGATAGCGCCAGCCACACTTCGTTGCGGCGCAATGGCCCTGGGATCACCGGCGAATTGTAGAACGCATATTCGGGCTCGGCCTCGCTCGACTCGCCGCGCCGCGCCAGCCACCCGCGCAGCCGGTCTTCCTGTTCGGCCAGTTCGCGATCATCGGGGCGCCCGGCAAAGCTGACCACCGCCACCCGCCGCGGCTCCAGCTCGACCAGCTCGACTCCGGCGGAAGGGGGCGGCAAATTGTCCGCCGATCGCCCTGCCGGCATCACGAACCGGGTTCGCCACCCGCCTTCAAGGTCATCGTCGAACAACGGCGGGTCGCTCGCCATCGGGTCGCCCGCGTCCTGCATCACCGGCACTGTCATCGGCAATTGCTCGCCGTCGCGCGATTTGGCGAAGATGTAATCGGCGAGCGCCCGGAAACCCTTGTCGAGCGCGCGCTTGCGCGGCCCGGTGATGACCGTCTCGGCGACTGTCATCGCTGGATATTCGCGGAGCTGATAATCGCCGTCGCTCGCCAGCGCGCGATAGTCGGGCTCCTCGGTCTGCTTCTCGCGCAGATAATAGACTGCCGCTCCCCCGAGCAAAGCCACGCCGACCGCCGCTGCCCCTACCATCACGTCCTTGCGCATCGCCCATCTCCCTATCTTCAAGGGCACGAACCTGTCAGGCGGCTTCCTGTTCCTTGACGCTGGGATAGTCGGTGTAGCCTTCGCGGCCCTGGGTGTAGAATGTCGCGGCGTCCCAGGCATTGAGCGCCGCCTTGCGCCGGATCCGCTCGACCAGGTCGGGATTGGCGATAAAGGGGCGGCCAAAACTGATCGCATCGGCGATTCCCTCGTTCAGCCGCACATCGCCGCTTGGCCCGTCATAATCGCTGTTGAGGACGATCCGACCTGAATAAACGCGGCGCATCGCCGGGCTGACGGGGGGCTCGTCGGCGGCGCGGAAGGTCGACAGCGGACCGGGCTCGCGCAATTCGATCCAGGGCACGCCGATCGCCTCGAGCTCGGCCGCGGCGGCGGTGAACAGCGAATGATTGTCGCTATCGTTCGCGCCCTGCGATTCGCCGATCGGCGACAGCCGGATTGCGGTCCGCCCAAGCCCGACCTCGCCCGCCACTGCGGTCACCGCCTCGCGCATGAAGCGCACGCGATTGGCAATCGAGCCGCCATAATCGTCGTCGCGCTGGTTCGACCCGTCGCGCAAATATTGGTCGATCAGATAGCCGTTGGCGCCGTGCACCTGGACCCCGTCAAAGCCCGCCGCGATCGCATTGCGCGCCGCCGCGACATAGTCGCCGATCACTCGCGCGATGTCGGCCGTCGTCATCGCCCGCGGCGCGACATAATTCTTGCGCCCGTCATAGGTCAGCGCGCGATGCGGTGCGACCAGCGCCGAGGGCGCCAGCGGAGTTCCCCCGCCAAGGTCGGGATGGACCAGCCGCCCCATGTGCCACAATTGCGCGACAATCCGCCCGCCCGCCTCGTGCACAGCCGCGACCACCGGTTTCCAGCCTTCGACCTGGTCGGCATTCCATAACCCCGGCGCATAAGGCCAGCCGAGGCCTTCGCGGCTGATCCCGGTCGCTTCGCTGATGATCAGCCCGGCGCTCGCGCGCTGGGTATAATAATCGCCCATCATCGCCGTCGGCACCGCGTCTCGGGTCGCGCGTCCGCGGGTCAGCGGCGCCATCACGATCCGATTGGGCAGCTTCAACGCGCCCATCTCGACCGGGTCGAACAGGGTCGGCATAAGCGAGATCCTTCATCACGCGGGGCAGATCAAGATAGTGGCGATTCGCAACCCAACAAGGGCGCATCGATTGGCGTTCGCGGCGCTTTTGCTCGGCAATCTCGCGCTTGCCGGGGGGCCATTCCTCGTTCGTCACTCGGGCGTCGGACCGGTCTCGGCGGGCTTCTGGCGGCTCGCCCTTGCGTTGCCATTCCTGTGGCTGATCGCACGGCTGCTGCGCCAGCCCGTCCACCTTCCTCGCCGTGCGCTGACCATCGCGATTTTCGGCGCGGCGTTCTTCTTCGCCGCTGATCTTGCGGCGTGGCACGCCGGGATCCTCCTCACCAAGCTCGGCAATGCGACCTTATTCGGCAATATCTCGAGCTTCATTTTCGCCGCCTGGGGGCTGTGGCTTGTGCGCCGCTGGCCGTCACGGCTGCAGGCGCTCGCGCTTGGCCTTGCCGCGATCGGCTGCGCCTTGCTGATGTGGGGCAGCGCCGAACTGTCCGGCGCGCATCTCCGCGGGGACTTGCTGGCGATGCTCGCCGGGCTGCTTTACACCGGCTATCTGATCCTTGTTGAGCGCACCCGCGGCCAACTCCAACCGCTCCCCTTGCTGTTCCTCGCCAGCCTGTTCGGCGCCGCCATGCTGCTCCCCGCCGCTGTGGCGATGGGCGAAGTAATCGTTCCCGCCGACTGGACCGGAGTTGTAGCGCTGGCCCTGTGTAGCCAGGTCGCGGGGCAGGGGTTGCTGGTCTATGCGTTGGGGCATATCCCGCCGCTCGTGGTCGGGATCGCGATGCTGACCCAGCCGGCGCTTTCGGCGCTGCTCGGCTATGTCTATTATGACGAGGCGTTCACCGTGCTCGATTGGGCCGGAGCCGTCGCGATCGTGCTCGCGCTGATTCTGGTCCGCTTGCGCAGCGCGCCGTCAGCGACCAATTAGGCCCATGGCCACTCCGACTCCGCTTCAAGCCCTGCGCCTCCGCCTCGCTCTGCCGGTCGGCGACAATGCCGTGTTCGACGGCTGGACCGAGGCCGCGATATGTTCGAGCGCAAAGCAACTCGGCATCGATCCGGCCCAGGCGCGGCTCGCTTTTCCCAAGGACGCCCCGCACATGATCGAGGCGTGGATCGAGGGGGTCGATGCGGCGATGGTCGACCATTTCACCCCCGACGCGATCGCGGCGATGAAAATCCGCGACCGCATCCGCTCAATGATCTGGTTCCGGCTCGAAGCCAGCGGCGAAGCGCGCGAGGCGGTGCGCAGTGCGCTGTCGATCCTCGCCATGCCGCAAAACGTGCCGCTTGCGCTTCGCACAGGTTGGCGCTCGGCCGACCTCATGTGGCGCCTCGCGGGCGATACCGCGACCGATTACAACCATTACACCAAGCGGCTGACGCTGTCGGCGGTCTACGCCTCGACCTTGCTCGCCTGGCTCGACGATGACAGCGAAGGCTGGGCCGACACCGCCGCTTTCCTCGATCGCCGTCTCACCGATGTCATGCGGTTTGAGAAATGGAAAGCCGGCTGGACCGGCAACGCGATCCGACGCCCCAGCCTCGCCCGCTTCCTCGGCCGCCTGCGCTACCCGGTGAACTAAGACGGCGCTGGCTTTTTGCTCTCGTTATTGATAATCAGTCGCAAATGAGCCCATTGCCCTCCCTCGACGAACTCAAGCTCGGCACCCGTGCGACCATCGCGGCGGTCGATTGGGCGTCGCTTGAGGAGAGCGAGGCGTCGCGCATGCGTCATTTCGGGTTTGACGAAGGCGTCGCGGTCGAACCGCTGCACCTCGGCCCGTTCGGACGCGATCCGCTCGCGGTGCGCGTCGGGCGGATGGTGGTCGCAATTCGCCGGGTTCATGCCCGCGCGGTCCGGGTCATCCCCGAGGACGCATGAAGCACGCACCTTTGGTCGCGGTGGTCGGCAATCCCAACGCCGGCAAAAGCGCACTGTTCAACGCGCTCACCGGCGCCCGCCAGAAGGTCGGCAATTACCCCGGAGTAACCGTCGAGCGCCATGTCGGTCGGCTCGCCCTGCCCGATGGCCGACCGCTCGAACTGGTCGACCTGCCCGGCGCCTACGGGCTCGACCCGACCAGCCCCGATGAAGCGGTCACGCGTGACGTGCTGCTCGGCAAGCAGCAGGGCGAGCGCTTGCCCGATGCGTTGCTGATCGTGGTCGACGCCTCGAACCTCGACAATCATTTGCGCTTCACGCTGCAACTGATCGACCTTGGGCTGCCGACCGTGGTCGCGCTCAACATGATCGACCTGGCCCGGCGCGACGGGCTCGAACTCGACGCCGCCAAGCTTTCCGATGAGCTCGGGGTGCCGGTGATCGAGACTGTCGCGGTGCGCAAGCGCGGAATTGAAGCGGTGGTCGGCCAGCTCGCCGACCTCGTCCTCGCCCCGCGCCAGATTCGCGCCGGCCACGGCCCGAGCCATGATCCGCTCACTCTTCAGCGCCGCGCGCGCGACATCGCGATGGGCGCGATTGTCCGCGAAACTCCGACGCGCCGCCTGACCCATCGCCTCGATGGCGTATTGCTTCACCCCTGGCTCGGCCCCGTGATCCTTGCCGCGGTGCTATTCGTGATGTTCCAGGCGGTGTTCGCCTGGTCGGCGATTCCCGCCGATGCGCTCGAAGCCGCGACTCTGTGGCTCGGTCGCACGATCGGCGCGGCGCTCCCGACCGGGGTGGTGCGGTCGCTGATCGTCGACGGCCTGTTCGCCGGGGTTGGCGCAGTGATCGTCTTTCTTCCCCAGATCCTGATCCTGTTCCTGTTCATCCTGGTCCTCGAATCGACCGGCTATATGGTTCGCGCAGCGTTTCTGATGGACCGGCTGATGAGCCACGCCGGGCTTTCGGGGCGCGCCCTCATTCCCTTGCTGTCGAGTTTCGCCTGCGCGGTTCCCGGGATCATGGCGACCCGCACGATCGACGATCCCAAGGACCGGCTGACGACGATCCTTGTCGCCCCGCTGATGACCTGTTCGGCGCGGCTCCCGGTCTATACGCTGATCATCGGCGCCTTCATCCCCGCGCGCAGCGTGGGACCGGGGATCGGCTTGCAGGGCCTCATCCTGTTCAGCCTCTACGTCGTTGGCGTGGTCGGCGCGCTGCTTGCCGCGGTGGTGATACGCCGCACCGTGGTCAAGGGCGGCGGCGGCGTGTTCATGATGGAATTGCCCAAGTATCAGCTTCCTCGCGTTCGCGATGTGCTGATCGGGCTGTGGCAGCGCGCCGCGATCTTCCTCAAGCGCGCGGGCGGGATCATCCTCGTCACCACCCTCATCCTGTGGGCGCTCGCCAGCTTCCCCGTCGCGGGTCCGGGGCAGAAGCAATCCGACGTGTCGATCGCGGGCAAGATCGGTGATGCGATCCACGTCGTCGTCGCGCCGATCGGCTTCAACAAAGACATCAGCCTCGCCTTGCTCCCGGCGATGGCGGCGCGCGAAGTGGCGGTCGCAGCGATCGCCACAGTCTATTCGCTCGACGCCGCCGACGATGCCGGGGTTCAGACC
>JAJAYY010000059.1 GCA_026785965.1 Sphingomonas bacterium | reverse complement strand
CGCTTCGCCGACCACAGCCTCGACAATGCCGAGGTCGAGATCGAGGTCAGCGAAGCCCCGGCGATGCCGTTCGACATGCCGGGCAATGGCGTCGGCATGATCAACCTGTCGGAAATGATGTCCAAGGCGATGGGCGGCGCGCCCAAGAAGCGCCGCAAATTGAAGGTCCGCGACGCGTTCGCCAAACTGGTCGAAGAGGAAGCCGACAAGCGTGTCGATTCCGACGATGTCACCCGCGTCGCGCTGGCCGATGCCGAGGCCAATGGCATCGTCTTTCTCGACGAGATCGACAAGATCGCGGTCAGCGACGTGCGCGGCGGGTCGGTCAGCCGCGAAGGCGTCCAGCGCGACTTGTTGCCGCTGATCGAGGGCACCACGGTGGCGACCAAATATGGGCCGATCAAGACCGACCATATCTTGTTCATCGCGTCGGGCGCATTCCATGTCGCCAAGCCCGCCGATTTGCTCCCCGAGCTTCAGGGCCGGCTGCCGATCCGGGTCGAGCTCGCCGCGCTGACCGAGGAGGATTTCGTCCGCATATTGTCCGCGACCCGCGCCAGCCTGACCGAGCAATATCGCGCCTTGCTCGCCACTGAAGGGGTGACGATCGACTTCACCGACGACGGCATCGCCGCGCTCGCGCGCATCGCCGCAGAGGTCAATGACGCGCTCGAGAATATCGGTGCGCGGCGGCTGTCAACGGTGATGGAAAAATTGCTCGAGGAAGTCAGCTTCACCGCCGAGGACCGCAACGGCGAGAAATTGCTGATCGACGCGGCGTTCGTTGAGGGACAATTGGCGGGGATCGCCCGCGATACCGATTTGAGCCGCTACGTCCTCTGATCGGCCGCCCGATAGCGCCACACCACCCCTTGCGCGAATGGCGACCAGAGCGACGTCCTGATCCCGGCCAGCCGGAGCCGGCTCGCGACCCATGTGTTGCAGGTCGAAAACGCGCTCGCCCGCCCGACGCCGTCGTAAAAGGCATCGCGCGGGCCGTAACCGGGGTGCTCGATACGCACCGGTCTGCCGTCCTTGTCGAGGCGAAAGCCGGCGCGGATCGCGGCCCACAGCCGGCGATATTGTTCGGGGGTGAGGCGCAGGCTGCGCGCCGCATAAGTCGGGTCTCGGGGCCATTCGACGTGCATCACCCGCTCGCCGCCGGTGGTCGCCGCAAGCAACGTGCGCGGGGTGATGTCGGCCCAGGTTGGGGTGTCGAGATAGACCCGCCGTTCGCCCGCGCCGAACGCGATCCAGCCGGCATCTAGCGGGACGTCGTCAAAGTCGGAGCGTGGAACCAGCGGGCGCCAGTCGAGCCCCGCGACATAAGCGGGCAGGATGAGGTCGGCGTGGACGCCATTGTCGGCGAGGTAGACCGTGATCCCGCGCTCGGGCTCGCGCCAGTTGGCGTTGACCGGGATCAACGATCCGGCGAGCGCGGCGGTGAGGTAAAGCGCCGGAATCGCGACTAAAGCGAGGCCGATTCGGCGGGGCCAGCGGGTTTTTCGTCTGCGTCGAGCCATGCCGCGATTGTTGCAGATGGCGTTGCATCTGTCTTTACGCACCATCCGGTGGATCATCAAAAAGGGCCAATGCGCCGCACTGGCCCTTTGATGATGGTCGGGGCGACAGGATTCGAACCTGCGACCCCCACACCCCCAGTGTGATGCGCTACCAGGCTGCGCTACGCCCCGACCGTGCCCGCGGGCCGGCAAATCCCGGACAGCGAGTGCGCGTGCCTCTATCCGCCGGGGCAGCGCATGGCAAGGCGGTCAGTCTTGCCCATGGCGCCTAGTCCGTGATAGGCGCCGCGCCACTTCGTGCGCGCGGACCCTCGCGCCCCGGCTGAAGAAGAGATTTCTTAAACCATGACCCTGACCACGACCCTCGCCGCTGCCGCCGCGCCTTCGGGCGGCACCAGTTTCTTCATCCAGACCATCCCTTTGGTCCTCGTGTTCGTGATCTTCTGGTTCCTGATGATTCGCCCGCAGCAGCGCCGGATGAAGGAGCATCAAGCGCAGATCGCGGCAGTCAAGAAGGGCGATCGCGTCGTCACCGGCGGCGGGCTGATCGGCAAGGTGCTCAAGGTCGGTGATACCGAGGTTGAGGTCGAGCTTGGCCAGGGCGTGCGCGTCACTGCGGTCAAATCGACCCTCACCCAGGTCGGCAACGCCGCCGTTGCCAAGCCGGCCAACGACTAATGCTCGATTTCCCGAAGTGGAAAATCTGGGCGGTGATGTTGCCGATTCTGTTCGGCATCTTCCTCGCCATCCCCAGCATGATGCCCGAAAGCCAGGCCAAGCGCCTGCCCGGCTGGATGCCCGACGCGCGGATCAACCTCGGGCTCGATCTTGCCGGGGGTAGCCATTTGCTGCTCGAAGCCGATTCCCTCGACGCCGCCAAACAACGCGTCCAGGCGATGGAAGACAGCGTCACTACCGACCTTCGCCGCGGCGACCCGAAGATTGACATCGGCGACGTCTCGACCGCCGGCGGGCGGCTCAGCTTCATGGTCCGCAATCCGGCCCAGGTCGATGCCGCGGTCGAACGAATGCGCGCGCTGACCCAGCCGGTCGGGTTGACCGGCAGCCGCGACTGGGACGTGCGAGTGGTCGATTCGACCCGCCTCGAACTGACCTCGACCGCCGACGGCAACAAGCGCGCCCTGAAAGATGCGATGACCGTCGCGCGCGACGTCGTCCGCCGCCGCATCGATCCGCAGGGAACCAAGGAAATCACGGTCATCAACCAGGGCGAAAAACGCATTCTGGTGCAGGTGCCGGGGGTCGAGGATCCCGAGGCGCTCAAGCAATTGATCGGCCAGACTGCTCGGCTCGAATTCAAGCTGGACGATGAAACCGCCGATCCATCGCTGGTCGCGCAAGGGCGCGCTCCGGCGGGTAGCCAGGTGCTGCCGCTGGTCGATGGCGGCGCGATCGCGGTCAAGCGCCGGATCATGGTTTCGGGTGACCAATTGGTCGATGCCAAGCAGGGCTTCGACCAGGACGGGCGCGCGATCGTGACGATCAAGTTCAACGCCGCCGGCGCGCGCCGGTTCGGCCGCACGACTCAGGAAAACGTCAACAAGCCGTTCGCGATCATCCTCGATGACAAGGTGTTGTCGGCGCCCAACATCAACGAACCGATCCTCGGCGGGTCGGCGCAGATCATGGGCAATTTCACCGTCGAAAGCGCCAATCAACTCGCCGTCGCGCTTGCCTCGGGCAAATTGCCGGTCAAGCTCAACGTGATCGAAGAACGCACGGTCAGCGCAGAACTTGGCGCCGATTCGATCCGCAAGGGCGTGATCGCCTCGATCGCCGCGACGCTATTGGTGATCATCTTCATGATCGTCACTTACGGCCGGTTCGGGGTCTATGCGACGCTCGCGCTGATCGTCAACGCGCTGTTGATCCTGGGGGTCATGGCGGTGTTCAACGCCACACTGACGCTGCCCGGAATTGCCGGATTTGTGCTGACGATCGGTGCTGCGGTCGACGCCAACGTGCTGATCAACGAACGCATTCGCGAGGAAGTGCGCCGCGGCCGCAAGGCACTCGACGCGCTTGAGACCGGCTACCGCGAAGCCTCGACCGCGATTTTCGATGCCAACATCACCAACACCATCGCCGCGGCGCTGATGTTCTACTTCGGGTCGGGGCCGATCCGCGGCTTCGCGGTGGTGCTGCTGATTGGGATCATCACCTCGGTCTTCACGGCGGTCAATTTCACGCGGATGCTGGTAGCGCTGTGGGTGCGCCGGTCGCGCCCCCGCGAGCTTCATATTTAGGACCCGATCATGCGCCTTTTGAAACTGGTCCCCGACAATACCAACCTCGACTTCATGCGCTGGCGCAATGTCGCGCTGATGCTGTCGATCATCGCCACGGTCGCCAGCCTGGTGCTGGTCGGGGTGCGCGGTCTCAACCTCGGCATCGACTTTGTCGGCGGGCAGGTGGTGCGCACGACCTTCGCCGAGAAGGTCGATATCGAGCAGTTGCGCGGCCGCATCGCCGGCCTCCAGGTCGGTGAGGCGAGCATCCAGGAATTTGGCGATGACCGCACCTATCAGATTCGGCTGCCCAAACCCGACGGCCCCGAATCGGCCGCCAACCAGGTCGTCACCAAGGTGCGCGCGCTGATCCAGGCCGAATATCCTGGCGCCAAGGTCGCGGCGGGGGAAAGCGTTTCGGGCAAGGTATCGGAGGAGCTCGCCACCGACGGCGCGCTCGCCATCCTGTTCGCGATGCTCGGAATCGCGGTCTACATCTGGTTCCGGTTTGAATGGCAATTCGGCGTCGGTGCATTGG
>JAJAYY010000058.1 GCA_026785965.1 Sphingomonas bacterium | reverse complement strand
CCGGCGACGGTGTTGGACGAGGTGACGAACGGGTAGGTGCCGTGATCGACGTCGAGCAGCACGCCCTGCGCGCCCTCGAACAATATCCGCCGCCCGCGCCGCCCGGCCTCCTCGAGATCGCGCCACACCGGCCGCGCGAACGACAGCACGAAGTCGGCGATTTCGGAAAGGTCGTTCCTGAGCCGCTGGCGGTCGACCGGCGGCTCGTTGAACCCGGCGCGGAGCGCGTCATGATGGGCGCACAGCCGGTCGAGCAACGGGTCGAGTTCGTCGAGATGGGCGAGGTCGCATACCCGGATCGCGCGGCGACCGACCTTGTCCTCATAGGCCGGGCCGATGCCGCGCCGCGTGGTGCCGATCTTGCCCGCGCCCGATGCGTCTTCGCGCAGCGCATCGAGGTCGCGGTGAATCGGCAGGATCAGCGGGCAAGTCTCGGCGATCATCAGCAGGGTGGGGTTGATCTCCACCCCCTGGCCGCGCAATTTGTCGACTTCGGCTCGCAGCGCCCACGGGTCGAGCACCACGCCATTGCCGATGATCGACGGGGTGCCGGTGACGATCCCCGACGGCAGCAGGCTGAGCTTGTAGACCTGCTCGCCGACCACCAGCGTGTGGCCGGCATTATGCCCGCCCTGGAAGCGCACCACCATGTCGGCGCGGCTGGCGAGCCAGTCGACGATCTTGCCTTTGCCCTCGTCGCCCCATTGCGCGCCGATGACGGTGACGTTGCCCAAGTCGAATTCCTTAACCCTAAGCGGTCAGCCGCGGTTCAGCGCGCCTCCTATTGATTGGCGCTTCAAGCGTCCAGAGGAGCGATACGATGGCGAGCATTTCACGCGGGATTGCGGGAACCGTTGCGTTCAGCGCGATCATGGCGGTCGCGGGGGGCCATGCGTTTGCTCAGCGCGCCCGACTCAGTCCCGAATGCCGCGAGCCGATCCGCGCGCAATGCGCTTACGGGGGCGATCGCCGCGCCTGCATCATACGCGTCATGCAGACGCTGTCCGACGCCTGCCGCAAGCAGATTTCCGCGGCGGCGGCGAGCCGCGCACCGCGCGCGCAAGGCTTGAGCGAGTTTGCCTATGGGACCGATCCAGCGCAGCAGCTCGACGTCAAGCGCGCCGCGACCAGCGCGCCCGCCCCGCTGCTGGTGTTCATTCATGGCGGAGGCTGGTCGATCGGCGACAAGACCCAGGCGGTCGGCGCCAAGGCCGACCATTTCACCGCCCGCGGCTTCGCCTTCGCTTCGCTCAATTATCGCCTCGTCCCGCAGGCCACGGTCGAGCAGCAAGCGGCCGACATCGCCGCCGCAATTGCCTGGCTCCGCGCCCATGCTGCCGACCATGGCATCAACCCTGACCGGATCATCGTGATGGGCCATAGCGCCGGGGCGCATCTCGCCGCGCTGGTGGCGAGCGATCCGTCTTTTCTATTGGCCGCCGGGGTCCCCTTCACGGCCTTGAAGGGTGCCGTGCTGCTCGACGGCGCGGGCTATGACGTGCCGACCCAGATGGTTTCGCCCAAAAATCTCGTCGGGGGCATGTACAGTGCCGCGTTCGGCACCAATCCGGCGCGCCAGAAGGCGCTCTCGCCGCTCTATCACGCCGCCGCGCCCAACGCCGCTGCGTGGCTGATCCTGCCAGTTGCCGCGCGCAGCGATTCGACCGCCAAGTCGCAGGCGCTCGCCGCAGCGCTCAACCGAAACGGAACCCGCGCGACGGTCACTCCGGTCCCCGACAGCAGCCATTCCCAGCTCAACCACAAGCTCGGCACCGTTGGCGATTTCGCCACCGCCCAAGTCGACGCTTTCCTCGCCGCGATTTAGCCGGGGCTTGCACAACCGCCGAAGCAGGGCCATTTCCGCTCTATGTTGAACATTGTCTCGCTGCTCATCGGCCTTGTCGCTTTGGTTTTCGCCGCCGTTGCATTCCTGCCGCTGCTCGGATGGGCCAATTGGCTGATCCTCCCGCTCGCCGTCATCGGCGCCGGGATCGGCGCGATGAGCGCGGGCAAGGCGGGGCGCAATTTGAACCTGTTCGTGATCGTCGTCGGCATCATCCGCCTGATGATCGGCGGCGGCATTTTCTAAACTGCGGCGAGCAGCCGTGGGTTCACCGTCACCCCGGCCTTGAGCCGGAGTCTAATTGCCTTTTCGGTGACGCCTGAAAAAGGTGGAAACCGGGTCAAGCCCGGGATGACGAGAGTCACCGCGTCCGCACGTAACGCCCCGGCGCGTCCTCGATCGCTGGCTTGCTTCCCGCGCCCGCAATGCGCGCGCCGCTTGCCTTGACCATCTTGGGCGCCTCGGCCTTGAGCCATTCGATCCAGTCGGGCCACCAGCTGCCCTTATGCTCGGTCGCGCCGGCGATAAACGCGTCGAGGCTCGCTGGCGCGGGGTCGGCGTCGTTGGTCCAATATTGATATTTGCCCGCCGCCGGCGGGTTGACCACGCCCGCGATATGCCCCGATCCGGCGAGCACGAAGCGCTTCGGGCCAGCCAATATCCGCATCAGCTTCCACACGCTCGGCGCGGGCGCGATATGGTCCTCGCGCCCGGCCTGGATATAGGCCGGGGTGTTGATCGTGGTGAGGTCGATCGCAACGCCGTTGACCTCGACGCCGCCTTTTTCGACCAGCTTATTGTCGCGGTACAGCAACTGCAGATAATCGCGATGCCAGCCGCCGGGCAAATTGGTCACGTCGCCATTCCAGTGGAGCAGGTCGAACGGCGGCGGGTCGTTGCCCATGAGGTAATTGTTGATGACGTAGTTCCAGATCAGGTCGCGCCCGCGCAGCAGGTTGAAGGTCGCCGCCATCACCCGCCCGTCGAGCACCCCGGTCTCGGCGGTGAGCTGGCCGAGCGTCGCCATCGTCTCGTCGCCGAGAAACAAGGTGAGGTCGCCGGCCTCGGAAAAATCGACCTGCGCGGTGAAGAAGGTCGCCGACTTGACCTGCTTGGCCTGACCCTTGGCCTCAAGGTACGCCAAGCTCTCGGCGAGCGTCGTTCCCGCGACGCAATAGCCGATTGTGTGTACCGCCTCGACGCCAAGTAGCTCGCGGATCACCACCACCGCGTCGAGTTGCGCCGCGACATAATCGTCCTGGGTGACGTCGGCGATGCTCGCGTCGGCCGATTTCCAGCTCACCATGAACAGGGTTACGCCCTGCCCGACGGTCCATTTGACGAAGCTTTTCTCAGGCGTGAGGTCGAGGATGTAGAAGCGGTTGATCCACGGCGGGAACACCACCAGCGGCGTTTCAAGCACTTGATCGGTGGTCGGCGCATATTGGATCAGTTGATACAGCCGCGTCTCGTGGATCACCTTGCCCGGGGTCACCGCGAGGTTGCGACCCAGCTCGAACGCGCCCTCCGCGCTCTGGCTGACCTGCCCGCGCTGGATATCGCCGAGCATGTTCCTGAGGCCCGCCAGCAGATTCTCGCCCTTGGTGTCGATCGTCCGCTTCAGCACTTGCGGATTGAGCGCCATGTAATTGGCCGGGCTCATCGCGTCGACGAAGCCCTTGGTCGCGAACCGCAGCCGGTTGCGCGCCGCCTCGTCCAATCCCTCAATCTCTTCGACCGTGCCGAGCAATTTATCGCTGATCGCGAGGTAGCTTTGCCGCATCGTGTCGAAGATCGGGTTTGCGCTCCATTCGGGCGAACCGAAGCGGCGGTCCTTGGCCTCGCCCGCCTGGGTCGCCTGGCCGATCATTTGGCTCCACGCCTCAAGCCCCTTCGACCACGCCTCGGCCCCCGCGCTCATCCACGCCATCGGGTCGGCGCTTGCCGGGGGCGTCCCCAGCCCGAGCCCGGGCATCGCGCTGCCCTCGGCCAGATTGTCGGCCCACGCCTCCATCAGCATCTGCTGCGCGCGCCCCATCACCAGCGTCCAATGCTGCATGTCGTCGAGGGTCGGGATGGTCGAGGTGTCGGTGTCGGTGGCGGGGGAGTCGGTCATGGTGTTTCCATACTCGTCATTGCGAGCGAAGCGAAGCAATCCAGCAAAGGTTCACGCGAAGACGCGAAGGCGCGAAGAAGCCTGACTGCTTCGCGTTTTCGCGTGAGTCTGTGGATTGCTTCGTCACTGCGTTCCTCGCAATGACGGCCCATGACCCCTGCCTTGCCCGACGTTGCCGCCCTTCCCGACGCCTTGCTGCTGCTCGATTATGTCGGGATCGCGGTGTTCGCCGTGTCGGGCGCGTTGCTCGCGGCGGAAAAGAAGCAGACGCTGGTTACCTTCATTTTTTTCGCGGTCGTCACCGGGGTCGGCGGCGGGACATTGCGCGACCTGCTGATCAGCGCCCCGGTGTTCTGGGTTCATACCAACGCCACGTTGCTGATCTGCATCGCCGCCGCACTCGCGGTGTGGATCTTCTCGCGCGATTCGTTCGCCGGCAAGGCGTTGCTGTGGTTCGACGCGATCGGGCTTGCCGCTTACGCCACTTACGGCGCGGCCAAGGCGATCAACTTTGGCGTCGCGCCGGTTCCGGCCTTCGCAATGGGGGTGATGACCGCGTGCGTCGGCGGGATCATCCGCGACGTGCTGGCCGGTGAACCGTCGATCCTGATGCGCCCCGAGCTTTACGTCACCGCCGCCGCGCTCGCCTCGGGATTATTCGTCACGCTGACCCTGTTCGGCGCAGCGCCGGGGCTCGCCGCGCTAGTCGCGGGACTCGCCGGATTCAGCCTGCGCGGCGCCGCCATCGCCCGCGGCCTCAGTCTGCCCGCTTACGATCGCTAATCCCCTCCCCTTCAGGGGAGGAGTCGACTCGCCGCAGCGAGCGGGGGTGGGGGAGTGTGGCCGCCGATCGAATCCCCCACCCCTTCGCCGCTTTGCGGCTCTTCCCCTTCCCTGAAGGGGAAGGGATTGGGCCTTGCCGCACCGCAATATCGTCGCCACACACTCCCCCCATGACCGACGATTTCTACCGCATCCGCCGCTTGCCGCCTTACGTCTTCGCCGAGGTCAATGCGATGAAGGCCGCCGCACGAGCGCGCGGGGAGGACATCGTCGACCTCGGCATGGGCAATCCCGACGGCGCGCCCCCGCCCCACGTCATCGCCAAGCTGGCCGAAGTCGCCGCCAATCCCAATGCCCACCGCTATTCGGCGTCGAAGGGCATCCCCGGGCTGCGCAAGGCGCAAGCGGCTTATTATCAGCGCCGCTTCAACGTCGCGCTCGACCCCGACCGCGAGGTCATCGTCACCCTCGGCAGCAAGGAAGGGCTCGCCAACCTCGCCCAGGCGATCACTGCGCCGGGCGACGTCGTGCTGACCCCCAATCCGAGTTACCCGATTCACCATTTCGGCTTCATCATCGCCGGCGCCAGCATCCGCTCAATCCCCGCCGTCCCCGGCCCCGACTTCTTCGACCGGCTCGAGCGCGCGATGCGCTACACCGTGCCGCGCCCCAAGGTGCTGGTGATCGGCTATCCGTCCAATCCGACCGCCGAAGTCGTCGAGCTCGCTTTCTACGAGCAGCTCGTCGCCTTCGCGCGCGAGGCCAAATTGTGGATCATCTCCGACCTCGCTTATGCCGAAATCTACTTTGGTGACACACCGACGCCGTCGATTCTCCAGATCGCGGGGGCGAAAGACGTCGCGGTCGAGTTCACTTCGCTGTCGAAAACCTATTCGATGGCCGGCTGGCGGATCGGCTTCGCGGTCGGCAATGCCACGCTGATCGGCGCGCTCGCCCGCGTCAAATCGTACCTCGATTACGGCGCCTTTACCCCGATCCAGGCCGCCGCCACCGCCGCCCTAAACGGCCCGCAGGACATCGTCGCCTTCAACCGCGCGCTCTACAAGAAGCGCCGCGACGTGCTGGTCGAAAGCTTCGCCCGCGCCGGCTGGGACGTGCCCGTGCCGATGGCCAGCATGTTCGCCTGGTCACCCATCCCCGAGCCGTTCCGCGATCTCGGCAGCGTCGAATTCGCCAAGCGCCTGCTAACCGAAGCCGGGGTCGCGGTTGCCCCGGGGGTCGGGTTCGGCGAGGAAGGCGAAGGCTTCGTCCGGCTTGCATTGGTCGAGAATGAACAGCGGCTGCGGCAAGCTGCGCGGGGGGTGAAGAAGATGATGGCGAACAGCGCCAAAGTGTGAGCCAACCAGGCGTATAGTGACTGCCTCATCACTCTGCTAACGTCGTCAAATGCAGCAAACCGTCCCCACCCGCTCGAGCAACGCCCGCGCCAATCTGATCATGGCAGCGGGCATCGCGATCATCCTGCTCAGCGCGGGCGCGGCATTTCTCCCGTTCGTCGACCGCTTGCTCGGCAACCGCGTCGTCGGCTATCTGCTCCTCGCTGCCGGACTGGTCGAGATCGCCGCCGCGACCCAGCGCCATGAGACCAAATATCTGGCCATGATGGCGGGTGCCGCAACGACCCTCGCGGGGCTGTTGTTCATCCTCAATCCGGTGGCGCATTTCCTGCCGACCATCACCATTGTTACCGCCTGGCTGCTGGTCCGCAGCGTGATCCTGGCGGTGACCACGCGGCGCGCCCACGGCTCGGTGCGCAAGTGGATCGCGATCTCGGCGGCGACCGATTTCGCGCTCGGGCTGTTGCTGCTCGTCGGCCTGTCGATCGCGACGCTGATCGTGATGCTGTTCGGCCCGACCGACCAGATGATCGCCAGCTTCGCCTGGGTGTTCGCATTGAGCTTCGTCGTCACCGGCATGCTGCTGCTCGAAGTCGCCAGCTGCGAGCGCGAGCCCGAAAGCGAATGATCCGATGACGACCCCCGCGCTGCTCCCGCCGACCCCCGAGCTGACCTACCTTGCGCAGATCATCCAGCTCGCGGTCGCACCGGTGTTCCTGCTCGCCGGGATTGGCGCCTTCCTCAACGTCTGCGCGGGGCGCCTCGCCCGGATCGTCGACCGCGCCCGCGCGCTCGAGCCGCGGATCCTCACCAGCCGCGGCGCCGAGCATGACCGCCTGATCGCCGAAGTCCGCCTGCTCGACCTGCGCATCCGCGTCGTCAATTTCGCCATCTTCACCACCGTGCTGGCGGCACTGCTCATTTCTGCGGTCGTCATCCTGTTGTTCGTGGCCTTCCTCACCGGTTACAAGATCGGCACTGCGGTCGCGCTGCTGTTCATCGCATCGATGATCTCCACCGCACTTGGCTTTGCCATCTTCCTCCACGAAACCCGCCTCGGCACGCGCAGCGTCCGCGTCCGCAGCCACATCCTTGAGCATGAAGCCGACCCCGGCGATGACCCCGAGCAGGAATAGGTGGCGCGCCTGCGCTGCCTCGACAAGCCTGCCGCCGCCGCCTATCGCCCGGGCCCGATTCACCCCGCAAGGAGCCGCTTTTCACATGGTCACCGCTTCATCGGTCCTTGACCGCGTCCTCGTCATGGAAATGGTCCGCGTCACCGAGGCCGCGGCAATCGCCGCTTCGAAGCTGATCGGGCGGGGCGACGAAAAGGCCGCCGACGCCGCCGCCGTCGAAGCGATGCGCGCGGCGCTCAATGAGCTGCCGATGGACGGCACCGTGGTAATTGGCGAAGGCGAGCGCGACGAGGCGCCGATGCTGTTCATCGGCGAAAAGGTCGGCTCGGCGCAGGGCAGCGGCCCGTCGATCGACATCGCGCTCGATCCACTCGAAGGCACCACGATCACCGCCAAGGCCGGCCCCAACGCGCTCGCCGTGCTGGCGATCGCCGAGCATGGCTGCCTGCTCAACGCGCCCGACGTCTACATGGACAAGATCGCAATCGGGCCAGGCTATGCCGAAGGCACGATCGACCTCGCCAAATCGGTCACCGACAATGTCCGCAGCCTCGCCGCAGCCAAGGGCGTCGGCGCCGACGAGATCATCGCCTGCGTGCTCGATCGCCCGCGCCATGCGGCGCTGATCGCCGAACTGCGCGGGCTCGGTTGCGGGATCATGCTGATTCCCGACGGCGACGTCGCCGGGGTCATCGCCACCACCAACCCCGATACCGGGATCGACATTTATCTGGGCTCGGGCGGCGCCCCCGAAGGCGTGCTCGCCGCTGCCGCGCTGCGCTGCGTCGGCGGGCAGATCCAGGGCCGCCTGGTGTTCCGCAACGACGATGAGCGCGCCCGGGCGCGGCGCGGGGGAATCGAGGATCTGGCGCGGATCTACCGGCTTGAGGACATGGCGCGCGGCGACTGCATCTTCGCCGCCACCGGGGTCACCGACGGCTCGCTGCTCAATGGCGTGCGGCGGCGGCGCGGCGGCGGAATCGCCACCGACAGCATCGTGATGCGCGCCAGTTCGGGAACCGTGCGCCGGATCAAGGCTGAGCATCAGACCGGCGCGGTCTGATTTTGATGACATCCATTGCGGCGCGCTGTATTATAGTCGCATGACACCAGCGATCGATCCCCCGCTTCTGGCGGTTGAGCCCGCTTATCGGCACGTGCTTCGCATCCGGCTCGCACTGTTTTGGCTGCCGTTGGCAATCGCCGCGACGGTCGCCGATTACATGCTCCTCAGTTCGACCCCAATCTACGGCATGGCGACCATCGTCGCCGCCGCGCTCGCGCTGCTGGTGATCGCAATCGTGCCCCAGCGCCGCTATCGCCGGTTGCGCTATCGACTGACCGATCGCTTGCTGCAGTCGCTCCACGGCTGGACGTTCCACACCGATACGATCGTCCCGTTCGTTCGCGTCCAGCATCTCGACGTGACCCGCGGCCCGCTTGACAAATTGTTCGGCACGGCGAGCCTCGTCGTCCATACCGCCGGCACGCATAACAGCATCGTCACGGTCGATGGCCTGGCACCTGATCGCGCCGCCGAGATTCGCGACGTGATCCGCGAGCATGTGCGTACGGACTTCGCGTGACCGGCACCGATCAGGCCGTCGGCGCGCCCGAACGGCTTCATCCCTGGTACCTCGTCAGCGGGCTTGGCAGCAGCCTGCGCCAAATGGTCGGCGCCTATATCGCGGTCGGCTATTTTGCCGCGACCGGGAGCTGGCGCACCGCCGCAATGATGCTTGGCGCGATCAGCCTGTTCGTAGTCGTCGGCATCTTCCTTTACTGGCGCCGCTTCGAGTTTCGCGTCGGCGCCAATGAAATCCGCATCGACAGTGGGATTCTGAACCGGCTCCACCGCTCGATCCCGTTCGACCGCATTCAGGACGTCGACATCACCCAGGGTCCGCTGGCGCGACTGCTCGGGCTTGCCCGGGTGCGGTTCGAAACCGGCGGATCGGCCGGCGCCAAGCAGGATGATGGATCGCTCGACGCGATTTCGCTCGCCCGCGCCGAAGCGATCCGCGATCAGGTCCGCGCCCGCTGCGGCACAATCACCGTGGACGCGGAGGAAGCCGCCGCCGAACGTGCGCCGCTGTTCGCGATGGACCTTCGCCGCGTGCTGCTGGCAGGTGTGTTCAACTTCTCGCTGGCGGTGGTTGCCGGGCTCGCCGGCGCCAGCCAGACGATTGGCAACGCCGCCGGGTTCGACCCGTTCACGCGCCGCTTCTGGCGCGACGCACTTGCCGCCGGAAGCCCGCTCGCCGACTTCGTGCTTGCCCACCGGGTGACCGCCGCGCTGGCGGGAATGGTGCTACTGATCGTGGTTGGGTTGGTCACCGGGGTCGGCCGCACCGTGCTGCGCGACTACCGCTTCCGCCTCGACCGCACCGCAACCGGGTTTCGCCGCCGCCGCGGCTTGGTCACCTTGACCGACGTGACTTTGCCGTTGCAACGGGTCCAGGCGGCGATCATCGCCACCGGCCCGCTGCGCGCCAAGTTCGGCTGGCGCGATCTCAAGCTGCAGAGTCTCGGCAAGGATGAGGGCAGCAAGGGCGACCATGTCGTCGCTCCGCTCGCCACGACGCATGAAGTCGCCGCGATCCTTGCTGAACTCGAATGGCGACCGGTCGACCCCACGCTCAGTTGGCACCGCGTATCGCCGGCTCACGCGTGGACTTTCACCGCGGCGATGGCGTTGCTCATCATTCCGGCCGCCGTGCAATTGCTGTTGGTGCCGCTGCTTGGTGTGGCGGGCTTGGTCCTGATCGCTGCCGTGATTGGCGCGCGCTGGCTCGGCTGGAGGCGCACTCGCTACACGCTCGATGACGATCGCCTGCTGGTCCATTCGGGCTGGTGGCGGCGGCGCTTGGTGATCCTCCCGCTGGCCAGTATCCAGAGCGTCGATCTCACCGAAAACCTGATCAGCCGCCGGTTTGGCGTCGCCTCGCTGACGATCGGCGTCGCCAGCGGGCGTGGCTATTCGGCGCACGGCATCGCATCGCTGACGAGCGAAATCGCGGGCGCGCTGCGCCAGCGGCTGCTAGCCAAGTTCGCATGAACCAATTCAGCGTCGAGAAGTCGATCAATGGCCAGCCATGGCGGTTTCGCCGCGACGGCGGCGATGAGCTTGGCATCGACCTGGTCGACCAATTGCTGCTCGCCCGCGGGGTCGATCGCCTTGATCTCGCGCGCCATCGCAGCCCGACGCTGCGCGACTTCCTGCCCGACCCCTCGGTGTTCGCCGACATGGACCAGGCCGCCGCCCGCCTCGCCGACGCAGTCGAGACAGACGAAACGATCGCCATTTTCGGCGACTATGACGTCGATGGCGCGACTTCGGCGGCGCTGCTGACCTTGCTGTTGCGGCGGCTCGGTGTCGATCCGATGATCTACATTCCCGATCGGCTGATGGAGGGCTATGGCCCGAGCGGGAAGGCGCTGGTCGAACTCAAGGAGCGCGGCGCGAGCCTGGCGATTACCGTCGATTGCGGCGCGCAAGCGTTCGATGCGCTCGATCAGGCCGCCGCGGCGGGGCTCGACGTGATCGTCTGCGATCATCATCAATGCGCCGCCGCGCTGCCCACCGCGCATTCGGTGATCAACCCCAACCGCCTCGACGAAAGCGCCGATGGCGCCGCGCACGGCCACCTCGCCGCGGTCGGAATGGCATTTTTGCTCGGGGTCGCCTTGGTGCGTGAATTGCGCGGTCGAGGGCGGTTCGCCGACACGCCCGAACCGAAGCTGATCGACCTGCTCGACCTGGTTGCGCTGGGCACCGTCGCCGATGTCGCCAAGCTCAAGACGCTCAATCGGGCGTTCGTCACCCAGGGCCTGAAGGTGATGGCAAGCGGGCAGAATATCGGGCTTGTCGCGCTTGCCGAGGCGGCGCGGCTGGTCAAGCCGCCGTCGTCGCGCGATCTCGGCTTTGCACTCGGGCCACGGATCAACGCCGGGGGGCGGGTCGGCAAGTCCGACCTGGGGGTGCGCTTGCTGACCGCGACCGATCCCGAGGAAGCGCGCATCATTGCCGCCGAACTCGACCGGCTCAACGAAGAGCGGCGCGCAATCGAAATGATCGTCACCGACCAGGCCGGCGCGCAGGCCGAGGCCCAGGCCGCCGATCCGCTGATCATCGTTGCGGGGCGCGGCTGGCATCCGGGTGTGGTCGGGATCGTCGCTAGCCGCCTCAAAGAGCGCTTCGGCCGCCCCGCCCTGGTCATTGCCGAGGAGGAAGATGGTACTGGCAAGGGGTCGGGGCGATCGATCAACGGAGTCGATCTCGGCGCCGCGATCCTCGCCGCCAAGGACAGCGGCCTGCTGATCGCCGGCGGCGGTCATGCGATGGCTGCGGGGGTGCCGGTCGCGCCGGGCGGGATCGAGCCGCTGCGCATATTTCTTCATCACCGGCTCGGCGCCGATATCGAACGCGCCCGCGATGGCCGCGCCTTGCTGCTCGATGCGATGATCGCGCCGGGCGGGGTCGCCGCTTCCTTGTGCGACGCGCTCGATGCCGCCGGGCCTTATGGCGGCGGCTGGCCCGCCCCGCGCGTCGCCGCCGGCCCGGCGCGCTTGATCAAGGTCAGCGTGGTCGGCAACGGCCACGTCCGCGCCATCGCCACCGGCGACGACGGCAAATCGTTCAAGTTGATCGCGTTTCGCGCCGCCGACACGCCGCTTGGGCAGGCGATGCTGGCGTCGCGCGGCGACCAGCGCTGGTGGCTCGCCGGAACGATCAAGCGCGACGAATGGAATGGCGGCAACGCGGCCGAGATGCACCTTGAGGACGCGGCTCCGGCTTGACCGCTTCAAGCGCTTCGCCTAACCGCCGCCCTCGCTACGGCCCCTTCGTCTAGCGGTTAGGACGTCGCCCTCTCACGGCGAAAACACGAGTTCGATTCTCGTAGGGGTCACCAGAAAACGGGCATTCCGGGGGAATGGCCTGACTTCTGGTGACAATCAGACCTGCCGGGGGCAGGCCGTAAATTTGGTGACACAGCGCAGCGTCTCACATTCGCATCCATCCGACCGCCAGGCTGATCGCCAGCGCAACCATGCTTGCGCCCAGTGCGAGCGCAGCACCGACGCCCTTTCCGCGCGCATAAACCAGCGTCAGCGCGAGCTTGACCGCCATGTTGGCAAGGATCGTCCCGCCCAGCGCTAGCGCCGCGAGCGTGGCGCCGATCGAGGCCGGCGGAAGCCCGCCCGCGGTGACGATCGCGGCATCGACGTCCAGGCTGCCGGTGATCAGCAGCAGCAGCGCGATGCCCTGCTCGCCGAAGCGACCCTCGGCCCACCGCGCCGCGACTGCCGCGAGCGCGAGGAACAGCAGGAATCCGAGCGCCGGGACCAATGCGATCGGATTGCCCGGCGGCGCCGGTCCATCGCCCTTCGGCGCGGTACGATAGAGCCACCAGCCGGCGATCCACGCGATCACCAGCGACGGCGCAATCAGCAGCGCGAACGGCAGCGCAAGCCGCGTTGCCAGCACCGCGACGAGCAGCATCACCCGCAAATACATCACCGCGCTGGCGAGCGCGATTCCGGCCGGCTCGGCGCCTCCACCTTCCCCCGACCCAAGCCGCTGGGCGAGCGATTGCGTGACCGCGGTCGACGAATAAGCCCCGCCGATCAGTGCGGTCGCGATCGTCCCGTGGCGCGCGCCGAACAGGCGGTTGGCGATATAGCCGACGAACGAAAAGCCCGTCACCAGCACCACCACCCACCATAATTTGGCGGCGTTCCACGCATCATAGGGTCCGAAATTGCGCTCGGGGAGGAACGGCAACACGGCGAGTGCGATGACCGCGAACCGCGCCAGCGCCTTGACGTCTTTCTCGTCGAGCCGCTCGATCAGTCCATGAAGTTCTTCGCGCAGCGCGAGCACCAGCACGGTCACCGCCGCCGCCGCCACCCCCAATCCCGGGCTTCCCGCCCCGCACAAAAAGGCGATCGCCAGCGTCGCCAGCGCGGCGACCGCGCTAGTCGCATCGCGCTGATCCTTGAGCGATTTGGCATAAGCGACGGTCATCAGTACCGCGGCGGCGGCGGCAAGACTGGCCGCGACCAAGGCATAGCCCTTGCTGCCGATGACCCCCGCGACCCCGCCGGCAATCGCCAGCAGGATGAACGTCCGCACCCCCGCCACCCGCGACCCGGGGCGTTCGTCACGCAGCTTGTAGCCGCGCTCGATCCCGATCAGCACCCCGGCGGCGAGCGCGGCGGCCAGTGCGGTGGCTTCCTCGATCCAGGGCGTTGCCACGCTCACCGCATCAGTCGCTCGGCGTGCCACCGCACATGGTCGGCCATGAAGGTCGAGATGAAATAATAGCTGTGATCATAGCCCGCGTGCCGGCGCAGCTTGAGCGGGATCCCTGCCGCCTTGCACGCCGCTTCAAGCAGTTCAGGCCGCAATTCCTTGTCGAGGAACGGGTCGGCATCGCCGATATCGACCAGCAGCTCGTCGAGCCGCGCGCCATCCTCGATCAACGCCACGCTGTCGTGCGCGCGCCATGCCGCGGCGCCTTCGCCGAGATAATGACGCAGCGCCTTGCGCCCCCACGGCACCTGGCGCGGCGCGACGATCGGGGCGAATGCCGACACCGAGCGGAACCGCCCTGGATGCTT
>JAJAYY010000057.1 GCA_026785965.1 Sphingomonas bacterium | reverse complement strand
GATCAAGGCGACGGTGTTGATCGAAACCATCCCCGCCGCGTTCGAGATGGACGAGATTCTGCACGCGCTGCGCGACAACATCGTCGGGCTCAACTGCGGGCGCTGGGACTATATTTTCAGCTTCATCAAGCGGCTTGGAAATTCGCCCGACCGGCTTACCCCCGACCGCGCGGCGATGACCATGGATCGCGCCTTTCTCGCCGCATATTCGCTCCGCCTGATCGCGACATGTCATCGCCGCGGCGCGTTCGCGATGGGCGGGATGGCAGCGCAAATCCCGGTCAAGGGCGATGCAGCCGCCAATGCCGCGGCGCTGGCCAAGGTCCGCGCCGACAAGCTGCGTGAAGTCGCCAACGGTCACGACGGCACCTGGGTCGCGCACCCTGCTCTGGTTCCGGTCGCGCTCGACGCGTTCGAAGCGATGACCGGCGCCAATCAGCTCGACGTGACGCCCGATGTCATCCCCGGCCGCGATGCAATGCTCGAGGTCCACCGCGGCGAGCGAACCGAGGCCGGCGCGCGCGCCAACATCCGCGTCGCGCTGCAATATATCGCCGCCTGGCTCGGCGGGCGCGGCGCGGTTCCGCTATATGATCTGATGGAGGATGCCGCGACGGCCGAAATCTGCCGTGCCCAGCTATGGCAATGGCTGCGCTTCGAAGCGCCGTTCGACGACGGTGTCCGGTTCAGCCGTGACTTGTTCGAGCATTGGCTGGCCGAGGAAATTGCCGCGCTGGGGAACGCACCCCATCTCGGCGAGGCCGCGAAGCTGTTCCATAAACTTGTCACCGACGACCGGTTTGAAGAATTCCTCACTTTGCCGGCGCTTGCATTGATCGACTGAATCGAAAAGGGCGCCGCGGTTGCCCGCAGCGCCCTCCTTGTGGGTTGTTTAGCGTGGTTACGCGGCCTTGGCGGCTTCCTTGGGAAGCGCGGCCTTGGCTTGCGCGATGATCGCGCTGAACGCGCCCGCTTCGTGCATCGCAATGTCGGCCAGGACCTTGCGGTCGAGGTCGATGTTGGCGAGCTTGAGCGCATGGATGAACTGGCCATAGGTGAGACCTTCCGCGCGCACGGCGGCGTTGATGCGCTGAATCCACAAAGCGCGGAAGCTGCGCTTCTTAACCTTGCGATCGCGATAGGCATATTGCCCGGCCTTTTCGACGGCCTGGCGGGCGATGCGGATCGTGTTCTTGCGACGGCCATAATAGCCCTTCGCATTGTCGAGGATCCGCTTGTGCTTGGCGTGCGTGGTGACGCCGCGTTTGACTCGTGCCATGTCCCGCTACTCCTTAATTGAGGCCGTAGGGGGCCCAAAGCTTGACCCGGCCGGTATCGGCCTTGTCGAGAACTTCGGTGCCGCGGTTCTGGCGAATATATTTGGCATTATGGCTCATCAGCCGGTGCCGTTTTCCGGCGACGCCATGCTTGAGCAGGCCAGTCGCCGTGAGCTTGAAGCGCTTTTTCACGCCGCTCTTGGTCTTGAGTTTGGGCATTTTCGTCTCCTTGTGGCCCCGCGCGCCAAGTCTTCTTGTCGAAAACTCATCGGGGGGCGACGTTATGAAAACCGCCACGGCAGCCCTAACTGGCCGGGCGATTCGCTTTTCCAACGATCTGGAAAGGGGGCGCCTATAAGGGGTGAGCCGGCGCAGCGCAAGCGCTTCGCCTAGATGTTGAGATCGACGTCCGAATCGGCAAAACTCAAATGGATGTCGGCTTCTGTGAATTGCACCAGCCCGCCCCCGAGCATATATCTAGGCGCCTTGGCCGCCAGCCGCGACCCCAGGATCGGACTCTGCTCGTCAAGCCAGCCCGCGCGCGCGGCGGCAGCGGCGATATCGGCATTGCTGGTGCACATGAGCACAGCGCCCGCCGACCACGGTGCTGCAGCGGCGATGCTTGCCATCGAATAATCGAGTATTGCCGCGTCCAGCCGATTGAGGATCAAGTCGCTGACATAATGAAGCCGCGCGGCGCGATAGGCCGTGCCGGCCTCAGCGTCGGTCGGACGCAGAACGAAATAGCCGGTCGGCTTGCCGCGAACTGCGATGATCGAGAAAATCGGGGTTCGATGCGGTCGCGCCGCCAGATGCTCGCGCCAATCGCTCGCGCGCCTTCGCCTTCGCATCTGCAATGCTGGCTTGGCAGCGTCGATTGCGTCGAGCGCACTAGCCAATTCGGCTGGAAGCTTGCCGGCCGAGGCCACGAAGCGGCGCGTTGAAAATTCCGTCGCGCGCGGTCGGCGCAGTTGCCGCAACCTTGGCAGCGGCAACAGCCGCAGCCGGGTGGTGAACGGGCCTACCCAGCCAAGTTTGGCGAAGTTGACAATCGCTGCGTCCGAAATCGACAAGGCATTCATCAGCGGGGCGCGCTCGGCGAAACTGCCGACGAGCATCTTTCCCAGGCCGCGTCCGGTGAATTTAGGTGCGACATACCAGCCGCAAATCGACACGGCGTTTGCGCACTGCCCGCCCGGCAATTCCCACGTGCTCGGGACGGCGACGCACAGTCCCGCGATCCGTCCGCTGGCGCGGTCGATCGCCGCGGTCGCATCGCCATACTCGCTCGTCAGCCACCATTGACGCAAAATGTCGTTTAGCGCACGCGCACCCCACACCGCGCCGGCAAAGTCTTCCAGCGCGGCCGGCGCTACCGCACGCACGGAGACCAGTTCGAAGTCTTCGTCAGCCAAAGGCGGCCATCGTCTTAAGGTCGAGCTCGCCACGCCCCGCGCGCTCGGCACAGCGCGCGGCGAAGGTGTCCAGAGTCGCGAACTGACGCTCGCTATCGTGCCAGAAATTCGAAGGGTGAAACCAAAGGTGAAAGACGTCGCCGCTTGTCGCCGCACGGTCCATTCCGCGCCTGAGCTTGGTTGGCATAACCCCCGGCGGCGCCAGTCGACGAATTCCGTCGCGCCCGAGCAGCAACATCGACCCTGGCAAGTTGATCAGCGCGCCGTCTCGTTCGGGCCGGATCGCTTGGGGCGCGATCGGCAGCAACTTGTCGATCAGATTGGCGGCGCGTCCGGCGAGCGGATTCACGTTGCGCACGTTCTGGTGCCAGGCGTGATCGGTTCCACGATACACACGCACGCCGTACCGCTCAAGCAAGTCGGTCCGCGCAACCTGGTTGCGCGGGAACACAAACGAGTCGAACCGCAACCCGTTGTCGTCGTGAACCGCGCGAGCAAAGCCGAGCTCGTCGTTGGCCTCTTGTTCGTTCATCGTCGTGAAGTAG
>JAJAYY010000056.1 GCA_026785965.1 Sphingomonas bacterium | reverse complement strand
GCTCAAAGTACTACTTTGAGCCAGACCGGGCTAGTATCCCATCAGCGCGAGCACTTCCTTGCGGCTGCGCTCGTCGTCACGGAAACATCCCATCATCCGGCTGGTGGTCATCAGCACACCCGGCGTGTTGACCCCGCGCGCCGACATGCACGCGTGGCTCGCCTCGATCACCACCGCGACGCCTTGCGGCTTCAAATGCTCCCAGATGCAGTCGGCGACTTGCGCCGTGAGCCGTTCCTGTACCTGCAATCGCCGCGCGAATCCGTGTAACACTCTGGCAAGCTTGGAGATTCCGACCACTCGCTGGCCCGGCAAATAGGCTATCGCGGCTTTGCCGATGATCGGCGCCAGATGGTGCTCGCAATGACTTTGGAACGGAATGTCCTTGAGCAGCACGATTTCGTCATAGCCGCCGACTTCGTCAAATGTCCGCGTCAAATGCAGCGACGGATCTTCGTCATAGCCCCGCGCATATTCCTTCCACGCCCGCGCCACCCGCGCCGGCGTGTCGATCAAGCCTTCGCGGCCGGGATCGTCGCCCGCCCAGCGGATCAGCGTCCGCACCGCTTCGGCAACGTCGTCGGGCACTGCGATCTTGGGCGGCGCGGCGACCAGGTCTCCGTCATCTGGGCTAGCGGTCACGATTTCAGCTCCTTGGCGATATCATCGGCGACGTCTGCCACCTGCCCGCGAATATCGGGCACGGCAACAATTTCCCACAACACGCCCTTGGTCAGCGGCCCCAACGCCCACACCCCCGGTCCAGCCCGGCTCGCCGCGTCGACCTCGATCCCCATCCCCAGCCGATGGATCGCCACCAGACCGTCGTCGATCATCTGCCGCAGCAGCGGGTCTCGCGTTTGCGCCATATTGCCCAGCGGACCCGTGCAGTTGAACACGACGGCAAATTGATTCCCCTCACGCTTCCCCGCGCCGCGCCGCTCAATCTCGACCGCGAGCTCATCGCCGGCTTGCTCAATCCGCCGCACTCGCCCTGCCACGACCTCAAGCCGTCCCGCGCCGATCAGCGCGCCCAGGCGCTCCGCCACTCGCGGCGCGATGCGATGGCGGTGGACGTCCCACCACGGCCGCGCGTGGCGCAGGAAACGCTGTTGCTCGCCGACATCGAACGAGCGCCAGATGGCATGGCTGTGCGGTCGCAGCGCATCGACTGCCGCGCGCCAGCTGCCCGCTCGGCTCCGCCGCCGCAGCCAGCGCCACAACGCCAGCACATTGCCCAGCGGGACCTCCTCGATTTCGACCACGACCGGCTCATACGCCGCATGCGCCCGCGGCATCTGCCCGCGCCGCGACAGCGCGACGATCCGGCCGCCGTGCCCCGCCGCGTCAAGCGACAGCACCATGTCGACCATCGTCAGCCCGGTGCCCAGGATCAGCGCATCACCGCCGCTGCTCGCCACTTGCTTGACCGCGTCGCCGCTGCGCCACGGATCGTTGACGAACCGCTCGAGCGGGATGCCAGCGGCGACCGCCATCGGCGCGGGCGGCTGATTGCCCTGCGCCAGCACCAGCGCCGCCGCTTCGATCAGGCGGCCATCGTCAAGCGTCACCGCCCAGCCTTCGCCTTCGCGCCGCGCCGAGAGCGCGCGATTCGGCGCGATGTCGACCGCCCCAGCCGCCACCGCTTGGTCGAGGATCCGCCCCAGATAGGCACCAAATTGACGCCGCTCGGCGAACGCGTCGGGCGCGTGCCCGGCGGCGACGAAATCGCCGGGGGCATCGCGCCACGCGCTCATCTTGGCCGCCGGGACGTTGAGCAAATGCGCCGCTTCGGTCGTCGAATAAGCCGTGCCACGGCCAATGCGTCCGCCGCCCTCGACGATCGTCGCGCTGAGCCCGCGGCGCGTCAGTTCGGCCGCCGCCATCGTCCCCGAAAAGCCGGCGCCGACGATCACCACGTCGCGCACTGGCCGCTCAGATTTCATAATCGGGCCAGCCTTCGGGATTGGCCGCGCCCGCCTTGCGCCGGTTCATCTGCTCGTGAAGGCCGACCACGGTTCGTCCCGCGGTCTCGGTGAATAGCCCGGGCACAACAGCATGGACGATGCACGCCGCTCCAGCGGCAATCATCTTCGCGCCGATCGCGACCGCACCGGCGCCGTGGCTGGCCCAGTTCATGCCCAGCGAGCGCGGGTGGTCGCGAAACAGTCGTGCGATCATGATTTGCAACCTTCCCAATCGATTAGTCGCTGGTGGCCCCGGAGGGACTCGAACCCCCGACCTGCGGTTTAGGAAACCGTCGCTCTATCCTGCTGAGCTACGGAGCCACTTGGCTTCCCCTTATGGCGCGCCGTCCTTCGAATCAATTCGCCACCGACGCGATTGCCTTGCGGTGGTCCATCACCGGAATCCGCCCCCGCACCTCGGCAATCGCGTCAAGGTCGATTTGGGCGAAGGCGAGCCCCGGTTCGCTGCCCATCTCGAGCAGCACCATGCCCCACGGATCGGCGATCAGGCTGTGGCCATAAGTATCGCGGCCATCTTCGTGATGCCCCGCCTGCGCCGCCGCGACGACGAACAATTCGGCCTCGATCGCCCGCGCGCGCAGCAGCACCTGCCAATGCGCCTCGCCGGTTGGAACGGTGAACGCAGCGGGCAGCGCGATGACCTCGGCGCCGGCCTCGCTCAGTCGCTCGAACAATGCCGGGAAGCGCAAGTCGTAGCAGATCGCCAACCCGAGCCGCCCGACCGGCGTCCCCGCCACCACGATCGCCTTTTGCCCGGCCTCGTACATCGCCGATTCGCGCCAGCTTTCTCCAGTTGGCAAGTCAACGTCGAACAGATGGATCTTGTCATAGCGCGCGCGGATCGCGCCTAAATCGTCGATCACGAACCCGCGATTGACCAACTTGTCGCCCGAACCCGTGAGCGCGAGCGAGCCAAGATGGACCCATATGCCTGCCGCGCGCGCCGCATCTCGAACTGCCGCGAGCACGACATCGTTTTCCTCGCCGCGCACTGCCGCCCGCGCCCGCTCGCGGTCGCGATCAAGCAGTCCCGACATTTCGGGCGTGAACAGCATCGCCGCACCGCCCGCCGCAGCCTCGCGCACTGCGGTCACCAACCGCGCGGCATTGGCAGCGGGATCGATCCCGCTTTGCGCCTGGTACAAGGCGATGCGAACGCTCGTCACGCCTGTCCCAGGTTAAGTCGAGGGGCGGCGAGCAGCGTGTCCAGCTTGCCGTCATATTCGAGCGCCATCAGGTCGTCGCAGCCGCCGACATGGCGGCCGTTGATGAAAATTTGCGGGACCGTCATCCGCCCGCCCGAACGCTCGACCATTTCGTCCTTTTTGGGCCCGCCACGATCGACCGAATATTCCGCATATTCGACCTTCTTCATTTGCAACATCCGCTTGGCGCGCAGGCAAAAGGGGCAAGTCGCCTTGGTATAAATTTCGAGTTTGGCCACGAAAATCTCCTGAATGCGTGCACCGTTTAGCGCATCAATTGCGCCGGGCGAACCACTCTTGCCCAGCTGATCAGCTCGATTCGTCCCGCCCCCGCCTTGCGTAGCGCGCGCGCGCACGCCTCGGCCGTGCTCCCGCTGGTCAGGACATCGTCGATCAGAATGATGGTTTGCCCGTCAAGCTTGGTGTTCGCTGCGACCTTGAAGGCGCCGGCGACCGCCTTGCGGCGCTGCGTATAATTGAGCCCCTTGAGCGGCTGCGTCGCCTTGACCCGCATCAGCAAGCGATGATCGACCGGCAGGTTCCAGTGGCGTCCCAATTCGCGCGCGACCAGCCCCGATTGGTTGAAACCGCGGTTCCACAGCCGCCAGCGGTGGAGCGGAACCGGCACCACCAGGCCGCCGGTTCCCGCGTCGCGCAACGGCCCCATGTAGCGCGCCATTGTCCGCGCCAGCGCGATCTTGCGACCATATTTCAAGCGCAGCGCAATCGCGCGCGGCAGATCGCCATAAGCGACCGCGGCGCGCATCCGCTCGATCGGCGGCGGCTGGGCCATACACCGCGCGCAGGTCTCGACCTCGGTCCCTTCCAGCGGCAACCCGCAGCAGGCACAGCCGCGCGTTCCAAGCCACTCGACCTGGGTCCAGCAGTCGCTGCAAAAACCATCGACGTCGTCGATAATCTCGCCACAGCCGGCGCAGCGTGGGGGCAAGACGAAATCGATCAGCGCTCGCCCCAGCTTACCCGCCCAACGATTGGTCACCGTCGTCATCCCCCCTTGTCGCGTGGCGAAGCGCGCCGCACAAGCGGCGCCGTGACCCGCGACTTGTTCGATCGTCGCCTTCGGGCGCTCCGCCGCGACCGCGCGGCACGCCAGGGCCCCGACCTTTTCCTGCTCGACCGGGCGTTCGACGAATGCCTCGATCGCTTGACGGACATCGGCCGCCGCTTCGACCATGCACTGCTTGTTGGCTGCCCGTCGCCGGACTGGCGCGTCAGGCTTGAAGGCGTCGCGACGATGGTCGACAGTTTCGATCCAGGACCCGCGTTCGCGCGCACTGCAGGTGGGACCTGGGGCGAGGAGGATCGGTATGACTTCGGCGTCGTTCGCTACGACCTGATTGTCGCGGTCGGGACGTTCGACACGGTCAATGGTCTCCCCGCAGCGCTGGCCGCACTTCGCCGGGCGCTTCAGCCCGACGCGCCCCTGATCGGCGCGCTGGCTGGCGGCGACACCTTGCCCGCCCTGCGCGCCGCAATGATTGAGGCTGACCGCGCCAGCGGTCCCGTCGCCGCGCGCACTCATCCTCGGATCGAGGCACCGACCTTGGCTTCACTGCTTCACGGCGCCGGCCTTTGCATGGCAGTAGTCGATATCGATCGCGTGCGGCTGCGCTATCCAACGCTCGACGCGCTCATCAGGGATTTGCGCGCCATGGGGGCTTCGAACGCCTTGGCCGATCGAGCGCCCGGACGTGGCAGGCGATGGGCCGACCGGGCAAGCGCCGCCTTCCGCGCTCAGGCGATCGACGGCGCGACCGAGGAACGGGTCGACATTCTGCACTTCATCGCCTGGGCCCCCAGCTGACCAAAGTGGCAACATCGATGTTAACCGCGTCCATGACACGGATTATTAATTCGAACGCGTCACGATCTGACCGTGGACCAAGACCGGAAGGAGGGTGGCGTGGACGCTATCCGGACGTTGACCCGTCGACTGCGCTCGGACAAGCGCGGCGCGACGGCGATCGAATATGGACTCATCGCCGCCCTCATCGTGATTGCGATGCTGGCAGGCCTGGGCACGCTTGGCGGCGGCTCGGGCGGCATGTGGACGACCATGGCGAACAAGATCGTGCTGGCCGGATAGCGCGCTAAGTTCGGCGCGCTCCGTAAACGACCAGCTTGACCTTCTGCCCTGGCACGACTCCGCGCGCGCTCGACAGGCCGTTAAGCGACAGAAAGCGCTCAAGGCGATAGTCGCGATAAGCCATGCGATTGGCCAGGCTGTTCGCGGTATCGCCGCGCTTCACCGTCACAACATCGATGATCCGCGGGCGAATCGCGGTCGCTTCTGCCGACGTAATCCGGCGCAGCGAATTGAGCATCGAACCGAACGGTTCCATGCCCTGCCCCGCCTTGGTCAGGATCACGAAGTGATAGACCGTATTGGCGTCAAACTGATAGGCCATCACGCTGACGTCGACCGCACCCGACGACGTAGTGGCTCGACCCGTCATGTAAGCAGCCTGCAGCCCGTTGACCGTCGTGCGCTGCAACGGACCGCGCGCGACTTGCGTCTTGCCCTCGGTCAACTCGTACAGCACTCGATCGATGTAATTGCCAAAGTTTCCATCGAAGCGCCCGGTGCTGAATTGCGCTTGGCCGGCCGACCCCGCAATGGTCACCGCGCGCGTGCTGTTCTGCATCCGATAACCGGTCGGCACGATGAACTGGAGCCGTAGATCTGGGTGCGTAAAACTGCGCCCGTCGATCACGCCCTGCGCGGGATCGTCATCGACATAGATGCCGTCGAGTTGCGCCAGGAATGCGTCGCGATTGCGCAGGCCACGCCCCGCCTTGCCCGTCTGCTGGGCGGTCGCCGCCGCTTGCCGGGTCCGATTCTCGCTCAGCGGGTGGGTCGATGCCCATTCGGGGGTTGATCGACTGTCGCGGCCCTGGACTCGCGCCTCTAGCGCACTCGCGCGACCAAGCGC
>JAJAYY010000055.1 GCA_026785965.1 Sphingomonas bacterium | reverse complement strand
CTTTTCGGGTGGCCTCGACACCAGCGTGATCCTCAAGTGGCTGCAGCAGACCTACGCGTGTGAAGTGGTGACCTTCACCGCCGACCTCGGCCAGGGCGAAGAACTCGGGCCGGCGCGGCACAAGGCCGAGTTGATGGGGGTCAAGCCAGAGCATATCTTCATCGACGACCTCAAGGAAGAATTCGTCGGCGACTATGTCTTCCCGATGATGCGGGCCAATGCGCTTTACGAGGGGCTGTACCTGCTCGGAACGTCGATCGCGCGCCCGCTGATCGCCAAGCGCCAGATCGAGATCGCGCGCGAAGTGGGCGCTGACGCGGTCAGCCACGGCGCGACCGGCAAGGGCAATGACCAGATCCGCTTCGAGCTTGGCTATTATGCGCTCGCCCCTGACATCAAGGTAATCGCGCCGTGGCGCGAATGGGATCTGACCAGCCGCACCGCGCTGATCGACTTTGCCGAGAAGAATCAGATCCCGGTGCCCAAGGACAAGCGCGGCGAGAGCCCGTTCTCGACCGACGCCAATTTGCTCCACACCTCGAGCGAGGGCAAGGTGCTCGAGGACCCGTGGGTCGAAGTCCCCGACTACGTCTATTCGCGCACCGACGATCTGGTGACAGCGCCCGACCGGCCCGAAGAAATCACCGTTGAGTTCAAGCGCGGGGACGCGGTCGCGGTCAATGGTACGGCGCTGTCTCCCGCGGCGCTGCTGACGACGCTCAACGCGCTCGGCAAGCGCCACGGGATCGGCCGCCTCGATCTGGTCGAAAATCGCTTCGTCGGGATGAAATCACGCGGCATGTATGAAACCCCGGGTGGGACGATTCTCCACGCCGCGCACCGCGCGATCGAACAGCTCACGCTCGACCGTGGCGCGGCGCATCTCAAGGATGAGTTGATGCCGCGCTATGCCGAGCTGATCTACAATGGCCTGTGGTTCAGCCCCGAGCGCGAAATGCTCCAGGCGGCGATCGATTTGAGCCAGGCGAGGGTGGAGGGCGAGGTCAGGATGAAGCTGTACAAGGGCGGCGTCCACATCACCGGCCGCCGCTCGCCAATGAGCCTCTACAGCGAGAAAGTGGTCACCTTCGAAGACGATGCCGGGGCTTACGACCAGCGCGACGCCGAGGGCTTCATCAAGCTCAATGCGCTGCGGCTTCGTTTGTTGGGACGGCGGGACCGATGATCCCGCCTTGGGGCCTGCCCGGAAGGCGCGACCGCGGTTGATCGCGCCCGCCGCCCCACCGTCCCCGCCGGGACCGCGCCCGTGGTGGGAAAGGCGGCTGTTTGTCGCGGCGATGATCCTGCTTGCCTTCGTGCCCTTGCTATACCCGCGCTTTCCGCCGCTGGTTGACCTGCCCGGGCACATGGGTCGGTTCAAGGTCGCCGCCGATGTCGCGACCAGCCCGTATCTTTATCAATGGTATAGTTTCCGCTGGATGCCGATCGGCAACCTTGGGGTCGACGTGCTGGCGATCCCGCTCGCCAAGCTGGTCGGGGTCGAACTGGCGACAAAGTTTATCGTGATGTTGATTCCGCCGATGACCGTAGCAGGAATGCTGTGGGTCGCGCGCGAAGTGCACAACCGGCTTCCGCCGACGGTCGCGTTCGCGCTGCCGCTCGCTTTCGGTCACCCATTTCTGTTCGGATTCGTCAATTTCGCATTGTCGATGGCGCTGGCGATGCTGGCGTTCGGACTATGGCTGCGGCTCGGCCGGCTCGGCAAATCGAAGCTGCGCGCGATCCTGTTCGTGCCGATCAGCTTCATTGTCTTCTTCGCCCACACGTTCGGCTGGGGAACGCTCGGGCTGATGTGTTTTTCGGCCGAAGCGGTGCGCCAGCATGATCGCGGGCTGAGTTGGTGGAAAGCCGGCTTCCGCGGAGCCTATCACGCGTCGGCAATGGCGCTCCCGCTGGTGTTGATGGTGGCGTGGCGGACCGATGCCGGCGGCGGCGTCACCAAGGGCTGGTTCGCGTGGCGCTTCAAGCTCGAATATTTCGAGCGTGCCTTGCGCGATCGCTGGGAATGGTTCGATCTCGCCGCGCTCGCGGTGGTCGTGCTGCTGCCCTTGTTCGCGCTGGTTCACCGCAAGCTGGTGCTGTCGCGCAACCTCGCTTTCTCGGGACTGATGCTCGCGGCGTGCTTTATATTCCTGCCTCGGATCATCTTTGGATCGGCCTATGCCGACATGCGGCTGGTGCCCTATCTGATCGCGATCTTCATCCTGGCGATCCGCTTCAAGGCCGAGACGGTCTATCCGTTCGCGCGCACGCTGGCGCTGGCCGCGGTCGCCTTCTTGGTGGTGCGCACCGCCGGGACCACCGCCAGCCTGGCAATTGCCGCCAATCATCAGGCGCGCCAGTTGAGCGTGCTCGAGGTCATTCCCGATGGATCGCGGGTGGTGTCGCTGGTGTGGGCGCCATGCAAGGACTGGGCGATGCGCCGCAGCGATCACATGCCGTCGATGGTGATTGTCCGCCGCGAAGGCTTCGCCAACGATCAATGGCCGCTCGCCGGGTCAAGCCTGCTCACCACGCGCTATCCCGACGCCGGCTGGTTCAAGGGCGATCCGTCGGGGGTGGTGCGAAGCGAAGGCTGTCGCCGCGAGGGCGTGCCGGTCGAGCTCAGCCTGCGCGCGATCCCGCGCCAGGCGTTCGATTATCTGTGGCTGATCGACATGCCGCCGATCCCGCGCGAATGGGTCAAGGGATGGGAGCCGGTGGAGAAGGCCGAGGGCTCGTTGTTGCTCAGGCGGGCAACGACGGACGCCTCAGGACCGCAACTAAAGATACGCCGAACGGAAACGGCAATCGGCCGATAAGCGCGGCTTCGATCCCGAAGATGCGGTCGAGCATCGCGTTGACCGGTTTCGCCGGGAGCGCGTCGTCGGCACTATCGTGGCCGCGAACTTTCCCGATCACCCGCACCGCCGCGATCAGCGGGAACAGCAGGCTGTTGAACGGCGATAGCAATTCGATGGTGAAACCCGCCTCGCGCGCCAAAGCCGCAATCTCAGCCTTGCGGTAGCGGCGGTGGTGATGATGCGCGAAATCGTGCGCGCTCCACATCCACGGATTGGCGGGGACCGTCAGGAGCAAGGCGCCGCCGGGTTTGAGCCGGGTCATGATCGCGGCGAGCGACCCCTTGTCGTCGACGACATGCTCGAGCACGTCGAGCAAGGCGACCAGATCATAGCGATCGGCCGGAAACATGCCGAGATCGGGCAGCGCGGCCTGTTCGACCGGCCGGCCCAGCCGCTGCGCGGCGAGCGCGCGGGCGGAAGCGTCAAGCTCGCTCGCCTCGACGCGGCCGAACTGGCCGAGCATGGATAAGTTGTGCCCGGTGCCGCAACCGAGTTCGAGAATCCGCGCATCGGCGGGCGGACGCACCACGCGGCGAACGACTTCGGCGAGGATCCGGCGGCGCGCGGTGAACCACCAATGGTGCTGGTCGAGCTCGGCCATCCGATCGAACACCGCACGGTCCATCAGTCGCTCTCGCCAATGGTCTCGCGCACGACGTACAATGGGCGTTGCTTGACCTCGGTCAGGATGCGCCCGACATATTCGCCGAGCACGCCGAGGCTGAGCAATTGCAGCCCGCCGAGGAACAGCACCGCGACCATCATCGAGGCATAGCCGGGAACCTCGATCCCCGAGGTCAGCGTGCGGACGATGATGAAGATGGCATAGCCAAGCGCGCCAAGCGCGACCAGGCCGCCGACATAGCTCCACACGCGCAACGGCACGGTCGAGGCCGAAGTGATACCGTCGACCGCGAGCGTCCACAGCTTCCAATAATTATATTTGGTCTGCCCGACGGTGCGTTCTTCGCGATGGTACAGCACCGCCGCCGACTTGAACCCGGCCCACGCGAACAGCCCCTTCATGAAGCGATTGCGCTCGGGCATCGTGCGGATCACGTCGACTACGCGGCGGTCGAGCAGGCGGAAGTCGCCGGCGTGCTCGGGGATCTTGTCGCTGCTCAGCCAATTGTGGGCGCGATAGTAAAGGTCGGCGGTCAGCCGCTTGGGCAGGCTGTCGGTTTCGCGATTGTCGCGCACGCCATAGACCACGTCAAAGCCGGCGCGCCACTTGGCGACCATTTGCGCAATCGCTTCGGGCGGATCCTGCAGGTCGACGTCCATCGGGATGACGGCGAGCCCGCGGCTATGGTCGAGCCCGGCCGACAAAGCGGCTTCCTTGCCGAAATTGCGCGACAGCGACAGCGCGCGAACGCGCCGGTCGGCGGCGTGCGCGGCGCGGATCTTGGCGAGCGTCGCATCGCTGCTGCCATCGTCGACGAACAGCAGTTCGAACGAGCGCGCGGCCGGATCATCGAGCGCTTCGAGCAACGGCACGACCTTGGCGAGGAATATGCCAACCGCTTCCTCTTCGTCCTTGACCGGGATCACCAGGCTGAGTTCGACCGCGTTCATGCGTAGACGAAGCGGCGATGGAGGGCGAAGGTCAAGAGCGGCGTGAAGAATATCATCGGCAAGGTCGGCCACCACGTCGGCCCGTCGAGATATTTGACGAGATACCAGACGAATCCCTGATTGATCACGAAACCGAGGATGTTGATCGCGAGGAAGCGCGACCCGCGGACATGATGGCGGTCGCGCTCGCCATGCCCCTTGAAGGTGAAGGCGCCGTGGACGAGGTAGCTCACCCCCGAAAAGACCAGAAACACGATCGTCAGCGAGATCATCGGGTCGACATGGAGATATTCGGCGATCGCCCAATAACTCGCCGCCACCCCGAGCGTGATCAGCCCGCCGGCCACGGCATAGCGCAGCATCTGCACGGCGACCGCGCGGCGCTCGCTGTCGAGCCGGTTGAGGACGAATTGGACCATTTCTTCTTGAAGCTCACGCCGTTAGAGCGGGGCCACGGTTTTGCAAGGGCTGGGCGGGTTGATCGATCGGTTGAACAACTGGAGCGTGCGCCACTGGCGGCTGATCGTGCTGCTGTTCTGGCTCGGCTACGCGCTGTTCGCGATCGTCAACCGCTGGGCGGCGATCCGCGGCTTCGCGCTCGGCGACACCGACGACAATTTGCGCCTCGCTCAGGTCCGCGGCTTGCTCGATGGGCAAGGCTGGGATGACCTGGTCCAGTACCGGCTCGATCCGGCGCATGGCGGGGCGAACATTCATTGGTCGCGGTTGGTCGATCTGCCGCTCGCCGGGCTGATGCTGGCGTTGCGCCCGCTGCTTGGCGGGGTCGACGCCGAGCGCTGGGCGGTGGCGATCGCGCCGTTGCTCGCTTTCCTGCCGATGCTGATCGGGCTCGCCTTGGTGACGCGGCGGATCGTCGATCCGCGGGCAGTCCCGCTGGTGCTGGTGACGATGCTGTTTGCAATGTCGGCGACGGGAATGGTCCAGCCGCTGCGCATCGACCATCACGGCTGGCAACTCGCTTTGCTCGCGCTGGCGCTGGCCGGGCTGGCCGATCCGCGGCGGCGGCGCGGCGGAGTGGTGGTCGGGCTGGCCAGCGCGGCGTCGCTCGCGATCGGGCTCGAACTGCTGATCTACCACGCGCTGATCGGCGGCGCGACGGTGCTGTTCTGGGTCGCCGACCGCGCCGAACGCGGCCGCCTGATGACTTATGCGGTGAGTCTGTCGGGCGGCACCGCGCTGGCGTTCCTGCTGTTCGCGTCGGCGGCCAATCGCGCCGCGCTGTGCGACGCGCTGTCGCCGGTGTGGCTGG
>JAJAYY010000054.1 GCA_026785965.1 Sphingomonas bacterium | reverse complement strand
CCCATCACCCACGCCCCGATCGGCCGCATCACAAACCCGACCGCGAACACCGCTGCGGTGTTTAGCAATTGCGCGGTAGTGTCGCCCTTGGGGAAGAACACCGGCGCGAAGTAAAGCGCAAACGCCGAATAGACATACCAGTCGAACCATTCGACCAGGTTCCCCGCGCTTCCACCGACGATGTTGGTCAGCCGCCGCCGTGCCGTCATCTCCGCCATAAACTATATGCCCCACGCCTGACTGCTCGGCCGCACCCTGCCCCGACGTCCACCTGCCGTCGAGGGCAAACCAGCGCCAGCGGACCTATCGCTTCAATTTTTCGCTAACGTCGGTAAAACGATAGAGGGCATTGTCGCTTTCGAAGATGGCGTGCCGCGAAGGCGGCAGTTCGGCGCTCGATCCGAAATGGTCGCGCAAGATAGCGGGATAGATTTGGACCGGCGACGCAGGCATCGTGCGTGGCGGTCCGGAAGGTCCGCGCATCGCGAGCAGGATCGCCATCTTGTCGCGCAACTTGTCGGTCGGAAGTTCGGCCCACGGCACTTGCACGGGATCGGTGCCCAGACCATGTTCGTTACCGACATAAGGTAAGGGCCACGGACCCTCGTCGCTGTGGATGACGATTACCGCTGGTCGCGGGCCAGCTGAAATCGCATCGATCAAAGCCAGTGCCTGGCGATTGGCGAACTCCACTTGCGCGATATAATTGTCGCGGCGGCTCGATTTACGCGCCTGATCGAGACTGCGGCAACTGCCATTGGCGTTGAGCACGAACGGCGGGTGTGGGACAAGGAAGTGGGCAAACACCTGCTTGCGGCCCGGCGAGCCTGAAATCTGCGTCAGACGACGAAATTTCTCGTTGGCACGAAAGCATTGATCCACGCGACCATCGAGCCACGGCAGGCTGAAATCCTTCGCCCAGAAACCAAATGCCGAACGATCAATCGCGAGCCGCGCCAGCTGGGGCATGGCGCGGATTCGAAGCGACTGCGAGGCACTTGCGCTGAACCGCGTCGGCTCCCACCAGCTACCGGCAAATATCGTCTTGTAGCCCATTCGGTTGAAGACATTCAGCGCAGCGCTGTCGCGCATCGAACGGTAGATCGGCACCCAGTCGTCAGGTCGATCGGCCATTGTCGCGGCTAACGGGTCAAGCAGCGTCCCGTTGAGGGTCGAGGCGACCGAATGGCCGGTGCGTTGGTAATTCGAATAGGCCTGACCCTGGACGGCAAAACCACGTTTGCGAAGCGCCTCGACAAATGGCCGGTTGTCATAGCCATAGGCCGTGCGGAATGTTTCCAATCCGGCGTATCGGTCGAACAGCAGGTGCCATACGTCGGGACTGTCCGCAGCAGCCCGACCATCGAGTGCGGCGAAGCTGCTCGACGCTTTGGCGCGCACCGGCTCGGCCGCCAGCTGGCTGGCCAGCACTGGCACCGCCGTGATCAGAAACAAGATGGCAGCGACCAGGTTGATCTTGCCCGCCAGTTCCGCCGCGCGAACGGCGTCCTTCGGGATGCGCAAGGCGACCATCACCAGCGCCGCGAGCAGGATCAGGTGAATGATGATTGCGGCCCAGCGCGGTAGCGGCAGCAAGTCGACCGCGACCGGGACGTAGAACATATAGGCCGCGATCAAACCGCCGACGAGCCCAGCGCGAGCCCAATTGCCGGTGATGGGGCGAAGCACGACGACAACCATCGCCGCCAGCGCCAGCGCGACGGTGACAGTCGGCCACACGCTTTCGAACGGCAGGCGATTCATATTGTCGCGCCACATGGCGAGCAGCGCCACCAGGGTTACGACGACGCCTGCCAACGGCACCCGCCCGACGCGTTCGAGCGAAGGCTTCACCTCAGCCGCGCTTGTCGTACGCGACAATCAGGCGGCCGGTCTCGCCAAGATGCTCTTGGCGGCGGATCGCGCCGCGCTGGCCGACATGGTGGAGGAAGGCGTCCTCGGTGTAATCAGGGAAGATATCGGGCCGGTGGCGAAGCAATTGCTGGACCATCGGGTCGGACTTAGATGGGAACTCGATCACGCCGGTCGGGGCCAGCCCCATCAGCCAATCGATCGCCATATCGAGCGGGACATTTTTGGCGATGGCGAGATGGTGGATAACCGCCAGACCGAGCATCATGCCGGCGTCGGCGCGCTGGTCCATGCTTTGGCGCTCGGCCCCCGCCCAGCCTTGGCCTGGGCTCGGGTTGGTGGCATCGAGCCATAAGGGCAGCATCGGTTTGGCGGACTTGCTGAACCGCGAAAACGCGCGTTCCAGGGCGCCGAAGTCGAAATCGAAGCCGACCACGCTGGTCGCCCCCGAATCAAGTGCGGTTTGGCTGAAATCTCCGCTGTTGCAGCCGATGTCGAACAGCAAATGCGGCTGGACCGAAGCGACCGCGTCGGCGACAAAGCCATGCTTTGCAGCGCGGCGTTCCTCGTCATAGCTGTTGTTGCCGGCATAATCGTCCCACACCGTCTTTTCGGTCGGGAGCGAGAGCCCGGCGACATAATCGCGAAGACTGGTCAACATTGCCACCAGCCGCGCCTTCGACAGCGATGTGACCCGCGGCGGCTTGGTGTCGAGCCCTTCGACGACGCGGCGGCGGGCGACCATCGCCGGACCGACGATATGCGCCAGCACGGTAAACGACATCTTGTCCCGCCAGCCGAGCAGTTTGACCAGCTCTTCGGGCTCGATTCCCTCGACCGAACCGCGATACCACGCATGCGGCGCGATCCCGCGCTTGGCCCACAGGAACAACGGATTGAGGAATTGCATGCCGAACTGGCGCTGACCGGTCCACGCCGCTCCCTCATCGTAGGGAATGATAGAAAGATGATCGATGAACACCGGCGCGCAGCCGCGGAACTGGATATTATAGGCTGTGGCATCGGATAGAGTGAACCCATCGGCGAGCAGCTCGAGATGGAAATCGAGATGATGGATCGCAGCCGCGCGAAGCGCCGAAAAGGTCCATTCATACGGATAGGATATAAAATCGAGCCGGGGATGCTCGAGCAAACGACGGGTACCCGGCACGACTTGGTCAAGCAGGGACGAATCCACCGACTCGGCGGCAACCAGCCGACCTCGTGCAATCGCCCGGTCGAGCACGCCGGACGCTCGTGCCGCTTCATAGGCGGGAACGCCGGCATCGAAGATAGCCCGCAAGATGCGGCGGTCATGGCGAAATACACGGCCCGAGGGGTCGCGGAATGAACCGGCGTCAAAAGTCATTCGCTTAGCTCTTTCCCTGGCCGTCATTGGCCGACTTGCGAGCGAACATCGAGACCAGCTTGGCCCAGTAGAGCTTGCCGAACAACAACGCGCTGGCGACCGCGCCAGTAAGCGCCTGCAGAATGAGGCTGACGGTGGCACCGTCGAGATAGGCGTGGGCCGGCGCCGGCATGAGCAGGCCGAAGACAAGCGCCGCGAACGCACTGTCGGTTACGAATTTTCGCATATTCTACCCCTTTGGACATCGTCTTCGACCTTGTTCGCCAAACAAGGTTAAGATCGGGTTATCGTCCGCACCGCGAATGCATCGGTCAGCCTGGGGAAGCCGCGTGCGCCTTGGCCCGCGCCCGCGCCGCCGCGCCACTGCCATAGATCGCATAGAGGATCAGGCCGATAACCTGCGCTCCGACAAAGAATAGCTGGGTCTTGGT
>JAJAYY010000053.1 GCA_026785965.1 Sphingomonas bacterium | reverse complement strand
TGCGCTCGCGCAGCAAGCGCCCGATCGCGACATATTCGCGCCCGTTCTGGCCGTCGTAGCCGATCCGCATCACCCCGCCGTCGGGCAGCCTGACCCGCCCCGAGCCCTGGATGTGGAGGAAGAACAGTTCGATCGGATCGGCCGCCCAGCCGATTTCGAGCCCGCGTCCGGCGAGCGCGCCATCTTCAATCTCGGCGCGGGTATAATAAAGCACGCACGCGCCGGCATCGTCGATCCGCCCGCGCCCTTCCCCGCCATCGGCTCGGGTGCAGCGAATAAGGTCGGGCGGGAGTTTGTAGATCGGAGTGTCGAAGCCAGGCGCTTGCGTGCGCGATCCGGCCAGTTCGGGCTCATAATAACCGGTCGCGAACGCCTCGCCCTTGCCAACCACGACCCAATCGAAGCGGTCGCGGAAAAAACCTGCCGCAGCCCCCGGCGCAAGCTGCGCGGCTTCGGCGCACAATGGCTGCCAGTCGGCGGGCAGCGTCAACCCGCTTAAATCGTCGCGCTTGACGAGCGACGGGCAACTGATGCGGAACGCACCCAGCGCGCGCTCTGCCTGGACCGAAGTGACGGTTATCGGCGCGGCCAGCGTCACCCCGGCTAGTCGCGCATTGTCGATCACCGCGACCGGGGGCGGGGACGGAGTCGGCGGCGGCGCGACGACCGGTGGCGGCGCGGGAGGACGAACTTGCCCGACGCATCCGGCGAGCGCAAAGCTGATCGTTATCGCGAAAGCGCGGGCAGCGAAGCTCACTCTTCCTCGTCGGTTTCGACCAGCTGCCAGTTGGGGTCGGCCGCGCTTATGTCGCGACGGAAGGTCCAGCGGTCGCGCGTCTGGACCGCGTCCGACAGCGATCCGGCGACGACTTCGCCCTCGGCATTGCGCGTGACCGCGGCGATGTCGGCTTCGAAGCGAACCTCGACCAGCGCGACCCTGCCGTCCATCTCGGCCCCGGTGATCACCGCCTGGTCGATCGTCACCAGGCGATTGTCGAGCACCAGCCCGTCCTTGGTGCGCTGCTCGACCGCCCCGGAAAAGGTTTCAAACACTTGCCCATCGACGTGCGGCCGCATCGCTTCAAGATCGCCCTTCCAGAAAGCTTCGAGGATCATGCGATAGGCCTGTTGCGCGCCTTCGAGGAACCGCGCGACATCGAATGTTGAATCGGCGGCGAGCAGCGCGCGCACGCCGGGCCCGGCGGTCGGCAGATAAGCGAGGTCGCCACCGTCGGACATGGTCATCGGCAGCGCCGTGGCCGTCGCCGCCCGCGGCTCGATCCGCGCCTCGGGATCGGCGGACTTGAGGATCGGCTGCTCATGGCCGGTGCGCTCACCCAGCACATTGTAGAGCCTGAGCCCGATGAACACAGCGACCAGCGCGAGGATGACAATGGCAGTCAAGGATCAAACTTTCAAAAAAGCGGTCGAAAACGTGCCGCCGTACCGTCCAACATAATGCGCTTAACGCGCAGATACAAAGGTCGCTCCGCCGCGCGCGCATTGCGCTTCATCCCATTGCATGGCTTTGACCCGGCTGCTAGTCGCGGCGCCAAGCGCAGGCGCTCGTTCGCGCCGTGCCGAACACCCTCGAATTTAATGGAAGAACAGGATCATGGCCGAGCAAGAAACAACCCCCGACGTGGCCCTCAACGGATCCCAGGACGGAATCCCTGAAGTCGGCGCTATTGCTCAATATATCAAGGACTTGTCGGCCGAGAATCCGAGTGCACCGCAGGTTTTCCAATGGCCGACCACGCCCCAGCTTGACGTTCAGTTCAACATCAACGTCAATCGCATCAGCGAAGAAGTCCACGAGGTCATTCTGCGGATCGAGCTCAAGGCGAGCTCTGACCAGGGCGCGCATTTTCTCGTCGACCTTGCCTATGCCGGCCTGTTCGGGCTGCGCAACATTCCCGATGAGGCGCTGCCGCCGTTCCTGCTGGTCGAAGCGCCGCGGCTGCTGTTCCCGTTCGCGCGTCAGGTCGTCGCCGAGGCGGTCCAGAATCTAGGGTTCCCGCCGGTGCTGCTCGACCCGATCGACTTCGGCGCGGCGTATATGGCGCAGATTGAAGCCGCCAATGCCCAGCCGGGCGACGGCGACCAGGCACTTGCCGATGCCGAACCGGCCGGCAACGCTTGAGCAGCCGCGCTAGATGAATCTTTACCGGGCGATCGGCTCGATTGGCGGACTGACGATGGTCAGCCGGCTGCTCGGCTTTGCGCGCGACATGATCGGCAGCCGCGTGCTCGGCGCAAGCCACGCCAATGACGCGTTCAACCTCGCCTTCCTGCTGCCCAATATCTTTCGCCGGCTGTTTGCCGAAGGTGCGTTTTCGGCGGGCTTTGTGCCGCTCTTTTCGCGGCGGCTCGAAGCCGGTGGGACCGCCGATGCAGAAACCTTCTCAAGCGACATCTTGTCGGTCTTCATGCCGACGTTGCTGCTCGTCACGATCGTGTTTGAAGTCGCGATGCCCGGAATTCTCCTCGTCGTCGCGGGCGAATATCAGTCAGTTCCCGGAAAGCTTGATCTGGCGGTCGAGTTGACACGCTGGACCTTCCCATATTTGCTGTTCATCAGCCTGGTCGCGCTCTTGTCAGGCGTGCTCAACTCGCTGACCCGCTTTGCGGTCGCCGCCTTCGCGCCCGCTTTGCTCAACCTCGCGTTGATCATCGGCCTGCTGGTGGCCCCGCCGGACAAGGTCGAGACCGTTCGCTACATGGCGATCGCGGTATTGGTTGGCGGGATAGCGCAATTCGCTTTGTGCTGGGCGGCGGTGCGGCGGGCAGGGATCAAGCTGCGCCTCGGACGCCCGAGGATGACCCCGGCGGTGCGCGAACTGGTTGTGCTCATCCTGCCCGCGACGATCGCTGCAGGCGTCTACCAGATCAGCCAATTGTTCTACGCTTATTTCTCCTCGCGGCTTGGCGAGGGCGCGCTGACCAACCTCAGCTATGCCGACCGCTTGAACCAGCTTCCGTTGTCGATCATCGGCACCGCGCTGGGGGTCGCCATCCTGCCGGCAATCAGCCAGTCGATTGCGCGTCACGACGAGGTCGAGGCCGCCGATGTCCAGGCCCGGGCGTTCGACCTGTCGATGCTGCTGACCCTGCCCGCCACGCTGGCATTGGCGGTCGCCTCGGGTCCGATCATCGGCGCGCTATATCAGGGCGGCGAGTATAGTGTCGAAAACGCGCGCATCACCGGCAACATCCTCGCCATCCTGGTCACCGGCCTGCCCGCTTATGTCCTCGTCAAGGTGCTCACGCCGGCGTTTTACGCGCGCAAGGACGTCAAGACGCCGGTGCGAATCGCAATGGCCGTACTGGCCTCGGGAGTCGTCGCCAACTTCCTGCTCATTCCGGTGATGGGCATCTACAGCCTGGCGACGGTCACGTCGGCCAGCGCGTGGATCAATTTCGCCTCATTGTTCGTCATCCTCCACGCGCGGCGACAATTTCGGATGCCGGGCTGGCTGATTGGCCGGGTCGCCCGACAATTGCTCGCGGCGGTCGCGATGGCAGCGACCCTTTATGCAATCAAACGTGTGGCTGGTGACCTGTTCTTCGGCAATGTGATCGAACGGGTTATCGGGCTTGGCGCGCTGGTCGGACTTGGCGGATTGGTCTATTTCGCCGTCGCCTGGATGATCGGCGGAATCGACAAGGAAGCCATCGCCACGCTGCTCCCCCGCTCGAAGAAGGTTGAAGTCAAATGACCGGGCAAGCCATGCGCGTCGTCTCCGGCATCCAGCCGACCGGCGGGCTCCATCTCGGCAATCTGCTCGGGGCGATTCTGCGCTGGGTGCGGATGCAGGACGAGGCCGAATGCCTGTTCTTCCTCGCCGACCTTCACGCGCTGACGGTCGAGGTCGACCCGACCCAGCTCAAGGCCAATGTCCGCGAAATGGCGGCGGCGCTGATCGCCAGCGGGATCGACCCGGCCAAATCGACCCTGTTCGCGCAAAGCGCGGTCCCGGCGCATCCCGAGCTGGCGTGGCTTTTGCAATGCACCGCGCGGATGGGCTGGCTCAACCGAATGACCCAGTTCAAGGAAAAATCGGGCAAATCGCGCGAAGGTGCGAGCGTCGGGCTGTTCACTTACCCAGTGCTCCAGGCGGCCGACGTGCTGGTCTACAACGCCACCCACGTTCCGGTCGAGGAGGACCAGAAGCAGCATATCGAGCTGGCCCGCGACATCGCGCTCAAATTCAACAACGATTTCGATGTCGAGCTGTTCGTCGCGCCCGAGCCATACATCAGCGGCGGCACCGCGGCGCGGGTCATGAGCTTGCGCGACGGCAGCGTCAAAATGTCCAAGTCGGATCCGTCGGACATGAGCCGGATCAACCTTACCGACAGCGACGAGGCGATCGTCCAGAAAGTGCGCAAGGCGAGGACCGACCCCGAGCCATTGCCCGATGATCCGGCGCTGCTCACGGCGCGGCCCGAAGCCAAGAATTTGGTCGGGATCATGGCTGCGATCAGCGGCGAAAGCGAAGCCGCGGTGCTGGCGCGCTTTGCCGGTCAGGGGTTCGGTGCGTTCAAGCCGGCGCTCGCCGACGCGGTGGTCGCCTTGCTCGCGCCGCTGCGCCTGCGGCTGGTCGAGCTGCGCCGCGACGAGGCGCAGATCGATGCCTTCCTCGCGGCGGGCGCCGAGCGCGCGGCCACGCTCGCCGCGCCGGTTCTTGCTGGCGCCTATCGTGCGGTCGGCTTGCGCGCCTGAACGCGGAGTCGGATAGCCGACCTACTCGCTTCATCGCCTATTCAGCACGGCTTGTGCTATGACACCGGAATGCCAAGGGTTTTTCGGATCAGAGGGTGAGTCGAATGCGTAATTTCAAGCTTGCCGCAGCGCTTGCGCTCGGTGTTTCGGTGGTCGGCCTATCGGGCTGCGCGACCGGTTTCCCGGCGCAAGTGTCGCGTTACCAGGCGATGCCTGCCCCGCAGGGCCAGAGCTTCGTCGTGGTGCCGATGAATGCCGCCGACATGGGCGGCCTCGAATTCTCGCGCTACGCCAACATGGTCAGTCAGGCGATGCAGGCGCAGGGCTATGCGCCCGCCGCGACCGTCAACGCCGCGACCATGGTCGTCCGCCTCGGTTATGGGGTCGACGATGGCACGACCCAGTATGACCGCGATCCGTTCGGTTACAGCGACCCCTTCTATCGCAGCCGCGGTTATTATGGCCGGCCTTATTATTCGCGCTGGGGCTATTATGGCGCCCGCTCGCCATTCTATTATGGGTGGGACGACCCGTTCTACGGCTCGGGCACGACCAGCTACACCGTCTACAAGAGCTTCCTCGACCTCGACATCCGTCGCAAGGTCGACAATGCGGCGCTGTTCGAGGGCCATGCCAAGGCGCGCTCGCAGAACGACAATCTCGGTACGCTGGTGCCGAATCTGGTCGAGGCGATGTTCACCGGCTTCCCCGGTCGCTCGGGCGAAACCGTCAAGATCACGGTCCCGCCGCCCGCGCGGACCCGCTAACCAACCGCGCGCTGGCGCGCCCCAGATCAAGGCCCGCCCGGTCCTCCGGGTGGGCCTTTTTCATGGCTCAGAAAAAGGGCCCGGAAGGATCGCTCCCGCCGGGCCCCGACCAGTTGGGGACTGGACCTCTGTGGGGCCCGCCAAAGCCACGCTTCAACGGGCTCCCTTGACCCCCGGATCAGCCTTCCAGCTGGCGCGTCAGCAAGCGAATGTCGGCGTCAAGTTCGCTATCGCTCGCGCGCAATCGCTCGATCTGCTTGACGGCGTGGATCACCGTGGTGTGGTCGCGCCCGCCGAAGCGTCGACCGATATCGGGCAGCGACTTGGGCGTCAGCTGCTTCGACAGATACATTGCCACCTGGCGCGGCCGGGCAACTTCGCGCGCGCGCCGCGCCGAGGTCATCTCGGCCTTGCGGATGCGATAATGCTCGGCGACCTGGGTCTGGATTTCGTCGATCGAAATGCGCCGCTGGTTGGCGCGCAGCACGTTGGCGAGCACTTCTTCGACGAACGGCACGTCGATTACGCGCCCGGTCATCATCGCATAAGCCGCGATGCGGTTGAGCGCGCCTTCCAATTCGCGGATCGAGCTGGTCAGCCGGCGGGCAAGGAATTCGACCACCGGGCGCGGCATTTCGACCCCGGGAAGGACCGACAATTTGGCATCGATGATGTTGAGCCGAAGCTCATATTCGGCCGGGTTGATGTCCGCGACCAGCCCCCAGCTCAACCGCGACAGGATCCGCGGCGCGATCCCGTCGAG
>JAJAYY010000052.1 GCA_026785965.1 Sphingomonas bacterium | reverse complement strand
TTCCTGTCGGTGCTGATGCGCCGCAACGACGGACCAACGGTTTCGCGCTGGGCCCAGATCGGGCTGCGCAACATGCTGATGGCGAAGGTCGCCGCGCCGGGCCAGGTCGATCCAGCGGACTGGGTGGCCGAACGCGCCTGGCTATTGTTGCGGCTCGGCGAGGCCGATGCCGCGCGGATCCTGGTGGCCGGGATCGACACCGATCGCTTCACTCCGAAGCTGGTCCAGGTCGCGGCGCAGGTCGCGCTCGCCAATAGCGACCCGTCGGGGCTGTGCGCGATCGAGACCAAATTGTCGAAGGTCGAGCCGAGGGTCACTCCGCTCGTTACCGCAATCTGCGCCTCGCTTGCGGGTGAGGCCGAACGCGCTGCGGCGGACATTGAGGCAGCGCGGCGGCGCGGACGGGTCGGGGCGATCGACCTGGCGCTGGCTGACAAGGTGGTCGGCGCTGGGGCCGACACCGCACGCGCCGTGACGATCGAGTGGGAGCCGGTCAATTATCTCAATATCTGGCGCTATGGGCTTGCGACCGCGACGGGCCTGATGCCGCCGGACCGCTTGATCGACAAAGCCGATCCGCAAGTTCGTGCGTGGCTCGCCCGGGCGCCGATGTTCGCGCCGGCGCAAAAGATCAAGGCTGCACGGACTGCGGCGGCGATGGGGGTGATGTCGTCCGATGCGATGATCGACCTATATTCCGCGGTCTATGATTCGACCGATCCTGACGAGCTTGGCGGAAGCGATCCGTGGAAGCTTCGGCAGGCATTTGTCGGGGCCGATCGCGAGGCGCGATTGAAGGCGCTGCGCGCGCTGTGGAGCGACGGCGGGAATCGCGAAAAGCAGGTTGCCGGGTGGGTCACGACCGCGCGTGCGGCAACGCTGATCGCGCCCGACGCCAAGCTGCAGAGCGATGCCGCCAATCTGATCGCGGCGATGTTCGCCGGCGGTTATGACCGCCACGCGGCGCGCTGGGGTCCGGCGGTGGCGGCGATGGACGAGGCCGATGGCGCGTGGGCGATGCTCGCGCTCGGCCTCGCCGACGTGTCGCAGTTGGGGATCGACCAGGCGCGGATCGAAGACTTCGCCGACCGCGACCCATCGACCGGCAAGCAGCGAACCGCCTTGCTGATCGCGGGACTCGCCGGGCTCGGCCGGATCGATGCGCAAGTCGCCGGGCGCCTCAATCAGCGTTACCGCCTCGGGCTTGATCGCAAGACGGTATGGACCGGGCTGATCGACGGCGCGGCGATGCGGCGGCAGGCGGGGACGGCGATGATCCTTGCGGCGAGCGGGATGCAGGCGCCGTCGATCCGCATGGTGCCCGCACTGTATCTGTTCCACGCCACCACTGCGCTGCGCCGAACCGGCCAGGAAGGCCTGGCGCGGATGATCGCCGCCGAGGCGTTGGCACGGACGTGACTCCGGGTGATCGGGCGCTGGTCGACCGCTTTCTCGACATGATGGCGGCCGAATCCGGCGCGGCCAAGAATACGCTTGCCGCCTATCGCAGCGACCTCGTGGCGGCAGCGGCGAAGCTTGGCACGCTCGAGACGGCAACGCCTCAAGAACTGGCGGTGCTTGGTGAGGAATGGGGGGCGCTGGCCTCTTCGACCGTGGCGCGGCGTGCTGCGGCGTTGCGACGGTTCTACGGTTTCCTGCATGACGAAGGGCTGCGGATCGATGATCCTTCGCCGGCGCTGCCGCGGCCGGTACTTCAGCGACCGCTGCCGAAAATCCTCGATACCGACGAGGTCGAAGCTCTGTTCCAAGTGGTGGAGGAGCGGGCGGCAAGCGGGCGTCCACTTGCGCTGCGCGATCTGGCCTTGCTCGAATTGCTCTACGGATCGGGGCTGCGGGCGACCGAATTGGTGTCGTTGCCGCGCCGTGCGGTGCGCGAGGACCAGCCGTTCCTGATGATCAAGGGCAAGGGCGGCAAGGAACGACTTGCGCCGATCTCGTCGCGCGCGCAAGCGGCGGTCAAGGCGTGGGTCACTGCAAGCACCATTAACGGACCGTGGTTGTTTCCGGGGGGCAAGAGCCATCTGAGCCGGGTAAGATTGTACCAGATCGTCCGCGCCGTCGCCGGGCTGGCAGGGATCGCGCCCGAGCGGGTCAGTCCGCATGTCCTGCGCCATGCGTTCGCGACGCATTTGCTGGCGGGGGGCGCCGATCTTCGCGTGCTCCAGTCGCTGCTTGGCCATGCCGATATCGCGACGACGCAAATCTATACCCACGTCGACAGCGCGCGGCTGATCGAGCTGGTCAACGCGCGCCATCCGCTGGCGTGGACAGTGCGTTGACGAGGGACGCTTGGCACCTTACCCCGCGCCGCCAGATGCAAACCTATCTCGAATTTGAAAAACCGATCGCCGAACTCGACCGGCGGATCATCGAACTGCGCGACACGGCAAGCGCGGGGTCGATCGATATCGAGGCCGAGGTGGCGAAGCTCGACGCCAAGTCGGAAAAGCTGCTGCGCGAAACCTACACGCGGCTCTCGCCATGGCAGAAGACGCAGGTCGCGCGGCATCCCGAGCGACCGCATTTCAAGGATTATGTCGCTGGAATCGCGGAGGATTTCCTCCCCTTGGCAGGCGATCGCGCGTTCGCCGATGACCAAGCAATCATCGGCGGGCTGGCGCGGATCGACGGGCGCCGGGTGATGCTGATCGGCCATGAAAAGGGCGACGACACCGCGAGCCGGCTCAAGCATAATTTCGGAATGGCCAAGCCTGAGGGGTATCGCAAGGCGATCCGCCTGATGGCGCTGGCCGATCGCTTCGGCGTGCCGGTGGTCAGCCTGGTCGACACGTCGGGGGCTTTTCCGGGCGTGCAAGCCGAAGAGCGGGGCCAGGCGGAAGCGATTGCGCGATCGACCGAGCAATGCCTGGCGTTGAAAGTGCCGATGATCGCCGCAGTGGTTGGCGAAGGCGGATCGGGCGGAGCGATCGCGCTGGCCGCAGCCAACCGGGTGCTGATGTTCGAACATGCGGTCTATTCGGTGATTTCGCCCGAAGGTTGTGCATCGATCTTGTGGCGCACCGCCGACAAAGCGAGCGATGCGGCCGAAGCAATGCGCATCACGGCGCAGCAACTTGCCGAACTGGGGGTGATCGATGTCATCGTGCCCGAACCGCTGGGCGGCGCACACCGCGATCCAGGCAGCGCGATAACCACGCTCAAGGCCGCAATCATCGAAGAACTCGATGCGCTGGAAAAATTGTCAGGCGAGGCGCTGCTCGACCAGCGGCGCAAGAAATTTCTGTCTCTCGGCGGATAGCCGTTTCGGAACCACATCGAAGCCGCGCGGTTGAGCGGGGGAAGTTCGCTCATTCCGCGACGGAGATAATTCGATGCATATGACCCGCCTGCTCCTTGCCGCCACCGCGCTCGCCACGACCGGCGTGGCAATCGCCCAGACCCGCTCCCTGACTCCGCGCGACGTCAGCGAAGCCCAACAGCAGCATCCGCAACTGGTCGCCGAATTCGGCGGAGCTGAAACCGGCGCGCGCGGCGCCTATGTCGAGTCGGTCGGGCGTCGCGTCGCGGCGTATTCGGGGATCGTCAATCCTGGCCAAAGCTTCCGCTTTACCACCTTGAACTCCCCGGTCGAAAACGCCTTCGCTGTGCCTGGTGGGTATGTCTACATCACGCGCCAGTTGATGGGGCTGATGGGCGACGAAGCCGAATTGGGCTTCGTGCTGGGTCATGAAACGGGCCACATCGCGGCGCGCCATGCGCAGGCGCGCAAGTCCGCCTCGACCCGCAATTCGATTCTCGGCGTGCTCGGCGCGGTGCTCGGATCGGTCGTCGGCGGCGGATTCGGAAATCTTATTTCCCAAGGCGCGCAATATGGATCGCAGCTGCGCACGCTGAGCTTCTCACGCGATCAGGAATATCAGGCCGACGTGCTCGGCATCCGTTACATTACCGCCGCGGGCTATGATCCGCTGGCGAGCAACACGATGCTCGCGGCGCTTGGT
>JAJAYY010000051.1 GCA_026785965.1 Sphingomonas bacterium | reverse complement strand
GCCCTGGGGTCGCCAAGCTCGCCAAAGCGGGGCTCGCGAGCGATTCGACCCCTGACTTAACAAATACAAAGGAAGCGACGGTGGCCGCGGTCGGGTCGGGTGGCTGGAGGATGTATTTCGAATATGCGGCACATGGCGCGTCGCTGATCGGGCAAGCCTCGGCCGACGATCTGGACGGCCCGAGGGACAAAATTGCCCAATCTTCGATCACGCCGCGTCGCGACAAATGGGATTGCTGGCATCTGAGCGCCGGACCGATCGTCGGTGAAGGGACCAAGCGGCCGACCATGTTCTACAATGGCGCGACGCAGGATGCGAAATGGCGGATCGGCTGGGCGACCTTCGACGAAAGCCTGACCAAGCTCGCGGAGCGCTGCGAGGATCCGCTGATCTGTCCCGAGGGCTCACTCTCCGAGGGTTCGACGGACATCGCCTTCGCCGCCTCGGCGGTCGAGCGCGACGGCAAGGTGCAGCTCTATTACTCGCAATCCGACCAGGATCTGCGCTGCGCGACGATCAGGCGCGGCTGATGTCGATCGCGCAATTTCGCGGCCATCCGCGTCGTTCTCATTATACCGGACCGAACCTCGCGCGCGCGCTGACGATCGAGGATCTGCGTGCGCGCGCCCACCGGCGAATGCCGCGCTTTGTGCTCGAATATCTCGAAGGCGGCGCGGAGGACGAGGCGACGCTGGCGCGAGAGCGCGCCGCACAGAACGAATGGCGCTTCGTGCCGCGCACGTTGGTTGACGTCAGCGGCCGGACGCCCGAACACGATATCCTCGGCGTGAAGGCGCCGATGCCGCTGATCGTCGCGCCGACCGGCCTCAACGGCGTGTTCTGCCGCGGCGCCGATGTCGCGCTGGCGACGGGCGCGGCGGCGGCGGGCGTGCCGTTCGCCCAAAGCACGATGTCCAACGACACGATCGAGCATGTCGCCGCAGTCGAAGGCCTGCGCCACTGGTTCCAGCTCTACATATTCGGCGAGGACCGCATCTGGCACAACCTCGTCGATCGTGCTGCGGCGGCGGGCTGCGAGGCGCTGGTGCTGACAAGCAACTCACAAATCTTTGGCAACCGCGAATGGGAAGACCGCACGCAGGTGAACGGCAAGCCGTCGCTTGCGACGATCGTCGACGTCGCCACCTATCCGGCCTGGATTGCGCGGACTTTGCTTCACGGCATGCCGGTGTTCAGCAATGTGATCGACTTCGTACCGAAGGAGCATCGCGGCTTTTTTGCCAGCGCGACGTGGATTCGCCAGCAGATGCCGAAGTCGCTGTCGTGGGACACCGTCACCGCCATCCGCAAGCGCTGGAAGGGTCCGTTCCTGCTGAAGGGTATCCTCAGTCCGATCGACGCGCAAATCGCGCTCGACAGCGGCGTCGATGGCATCGTGGTCAGCAGCCATGGCGGGCGGCAGATGGATTGGGCGGTGTCGGCGCTCGACGTGTTGCCGCGCATCCGCGATATCGCGGGGGATCGGATGCAGGTGATGATGACCGGCGGCATCCGGCGCGGCACCGACATATTGAAGGCGATGGCGCTCGGGGCGGATGCGGTGATGGCGGGCCGCGCGCCTCTCTATGGCCTCTGCGCGGCCGGCAGCGCCGGCGCCGCGCGCGCCCTCGAAATTCTTCACAAGGAAACCTGCGACGCGATGGGCCTGCTGGGTGTCGCCTCGCTCGACGCCCTTGGACCGCATCTGCTCGCCGCGAGCGGCACGATGGCGCTGCCACTCGACACCAAACCAACCCGGAGGACCGCATGAGCCAGACCGTCAGTGATTTCTTCTGGGAACGGCTCCACCAATGGGGCGTGCGCCGGATCTTCGGCTATCCCGGCGATGGCATTAACGGGCTGCTCGGCGCGCTGCAGAAGCGCGACGATTTCGAATTCGTCCAGGTCCGGCACGAGGAGATGGCGGCGTTCATGGCGTCGGCCCATGCCAAATTCACCGGCGAGCTTGGCGTGTGCCTCGCCACCTCCGGCCCGGGCGCGGCACATCTCATCACCGGGCTCTATGATGCCAGGGCCGATCACATGCCCGTGCTTGCCATCGCCGGGCAGTAGGCACGCACCGCGAGGGGCGCGCATTACCAGCAAGAGGTCGATCTCTCGGCTATGTTCGCCGACGTGACCGCGTTCGTGCAGACCGCAATGGTGCCGGCGCAGGTCCGCCATCTGGTCGATCGTGCAGTGCGGATCGCGCTGGGGCATCGCAAGGTCACCGCGCTGATCCTGCCCAACGACCTGCAGGAATTGCCGATGGAGGCGCCGCCGCGCAAGCACGGCGCGGTGTTCTCAGGGATAGGCTGGAGCGCGCCCAAGGTGGTGCCCGTCGATGCCGATCTATTCCGCGCCGCTGACATTCTCAATTCGGGCAAGAAGGTCGCGATCCTCGTCGGTGCAGGCGCGAAACATGCTACCGACCTCGTCATCGCGGTCGCCGACCGGCTCGGCGCGGGCGCGGCCAAGGCGCTGCTCGGCAAGCAGGTGCTGCCCGACGACCTTCCCTGGGTCACCGGATCGATCGGCATGCTCGGCACGCGGCCGAGCTATGAGATGATGATGGCGTGCGACACGCTTCTGATGCTCGGATCGGGCTTTCCCTATGCCGAATTCCTGCCCGAAGAGGGCAAGGCGCGCGGCGTGCAGGTCGATCTCGATCCGGCGATGCTGTCGATCCGCTACCCGATGGAGGCGAATTTGACCGGCGATGTCGGCGCGACGCTCACCGCGCTCCTGCCACTGCTCGACCAGAAACCCGACACCGCCTGGCGCGATGGGATCGCCGGCTGGGTCGATGACTGGTGGAAGACGCTCGACGCGCGCGCCAAGGTGCCGGCGACGCCGGTCAACCCGCAGCGCGTGTTCACCGAATTGTCGCCGCGCCTGCCCGACGGCGTGATCCTGACCAGCGATTCGGGATCGTGCGCCAATTGGTATGCGCGCGACTTGAAGATCCGGCGCGGCATGATGGCGTCGCTGTCGGGCGGCCTCGCCTCGATGGGCGCGGCGGTGCCCTATGCGATCGCCGCCAAGTTCGCCTATCCCGACCGGCCGGTGATCGCCATGGTCGGCGACGGCGCGATGCAGATGAACAACATGGCCGAGCTGATCACCATCGCCAAATATTGGCAGCGCTGGGCCGACCCGCGGCTGATCGTGATGGTGCTCAACAACGAAGATCTGAACCAGGTGACCTGGGAGCAGCGGATCATGGAGGGCAATCCGAAGTTCGACGCCACCCAATCGCTGCCCGACGTACCCTACCACAAATTTGCCGAGCTGATCGGGCTGGAGGGCATCTTCGTCGACGATCCCGAGCAGCTGGGGCCGGCGTGGGATCGCGCGCTGGCGGCGGACCGCCCGGTGGTGCTGGAGGTCAAGGCTGATCCAGAAGTGCCGCCGCTGCCGCCGCACATCAGTTTCGAACAGGCGCGCAATTTCGTCAGCTTCGCGGCGAAGGGCGATAGCGGTGGGCTTCACAGCATCGCCGGCGCGGCGCGGCAGGTGCTCGCCAACATTCTGCCGGAGAAAGCATGATGGCGATCGGCCGGACCCATTGGGCGATTCCCGAAGGCTTCATCCCCAGCGAGAGCCTGCCCGGCGCCGGGCGTTCGCTGTTGAGCCACGAGGCGGCGTGTATTCTCAACGCCGGCGATGTCGATGCGCATATCGCGATCACGATCTATTTCGTCGATCACGTTCCGGTTGGGCCATACCGGGTGGTCGTGCCCGCACAGCGCACGCTGCGCTTGCGCTTCAACGAGCTCGACGATCCCGAGCCGGTGCCGCGCGATACCGATTATGCCTCGCTGATCGTCTCCGACGTGCCGATCGTCGTCCAGCACACACGGCTCGATTCGCGGCAGGCGCAGTTCGCGCTCTTGTCGACGATGGCGTTCGCGGGATGATTAGCGGCGGTTGCGGAAGCTGCTGATCGGCCGATCCTGATCGGATTTCTCGGCACGGTGTTGCCCATCTTCGGCTATTACGCGGCGTTGCGTCCAACGCCAGCGTTGACCGCACGCTCGTCCGGGCGATCGTCCGCGGCCGAGACTGGTGGCAGGAGCTGTGCAGCCAACCTGGCCTGACCCTTCATGCAATCGGTCAGCGGGAAAATCTTACCGGCGGCTACGTGCTGCGCCTTGTTCGACTGGCCTTCCTCGACCCGTCTATCCTCACCGCGATCTTCGACGGCACCGCGCCAGCGCACATCTCGGTCGATCGACTAAGCGGCGCAGGTATCGTTGGACCCCCGCTGGGCTGAGCAGCGATTGGCGCTGCACCTCTTCTAAAAAACTTGAACTGAGCGAATCCTGCACTGGCGAATTCGCCTCGGGAGAAAAGTCCATATTTGCAGAGAGATGGGGCATGGAGATACGCTCTCCTGAGTGCGTCTCGCCTCCGTTTATCGGGGCTTTCCGGCATTTTTTGTGTGCCGTAAATCACAATCATATCAATGGCTTGACGCCATGGCGGAGACGGAGGGATTCGAACCCTCGATACAGTTTCCCGTATGACGCTTTAGCAAAGCGTTGGTTTCAGCCACTCACCCACGTCTCCGGCTGGCAGCGCGAAGCGGGGCTGTAGCGAAGGCTTTGGCGCCGTTCAACCACCTTGGGCAACGGCATTTGCGATAAGTCGTTGGCGATGGGAAACGAATTGCGCGCCAGATGTTTTAGACGAGGGCGTTTGGCGCTCCGGAACCCGCGCGCTGCACAGGACACCAGCTTCATGGCCGACATCGGCCCTACCCGCGCCGCGATTGCCGCGGGCGAAAAGGCATTCATCGACAATCGCTTGCTCGCCACCTTCCCGATGGACCTTCGCAAGCGTCTTCGCGATGAAATGCACATCGTTCAGCTTGAGCTGGGCGATACGGTGCTTCAGCGCGGGGTCGATGTCGAAACATCTGTCTTCCCGTTCGGGACGACGATGATTTCGATGGTCGTTGACCTGGTCGGCGGCCGCTCGATCGAGGTCGCATCGGTTGGCAAAGAGGGCGCGGTTGGCGGCATCGTCAGTTGCGGACATTCGCCCGCTTTCACGCGTGCCGAAGTGATCGTCGCGGGTCCGGCGATGCGCGTACCGATGCGGATCATTGAGGAAGCCAAATCAGAATCGGGCCATTTGCGCAATGTCTTTTGCCGCTATGCCGATTTCCTGCTTGCGCAGGTGATGCAGTCGGTGGCCTGCAACAGCTTTCACCCGATCGAGGCCCGGACGGCGCGCTGGCTGTTGACCGCCGACGACCGGTCGGGAAGCAGGCTCGTGCTGACACAGGAGGCGTTGGCGGGATTGCTCGGCGTGCAGCGCACCACCATCAACGCGGTCGCGCGCGACCTTGCCGGCGACAGGCTGATCACCACTCGTCGCGGGACGATCGAGATCAATGATCGCGCCGGGCTCGAGCGCCTGGCGTGCGAATGTTACGATGAGGTCGAACGCTTTTTCGGCGACATCATCGGCCCCGGCGGGTTGGGCAAGATCGATTAAACTCCATTTCAGTTAGACGCCGCCTCCATAAAAGTCGAACAGACTCTAATTCGACAATCGCCAGGCGAAGTGGCCGCCGGCGCCGAACGGAATGACATCGCCGATCGCCGTGGGCACCGCGCATCCGCCTCGCTCGAGTGTCAATTGGCCTGGATTGAGCGCGAGCCCGTAAAAGCGCGGACCGTGTTCGCTCGCGAAGCCTTCGAGCCGATCGAGCGCGCCTTCCTCGTCGAACACTTGCGCATAGGCCTCGATCGCGAATGGAGCGTTGAACAGGCCGGCGCAGCCGCACGCGCTTTGCTTGGCCGCAGCGACGTGGGGGGCGCTGTCGGTGCCAAGGAAGAATTTGGGTGAACTCGATACCGCCGCTGCGCGCACCGCAAGGCGATGTTCTTCGCGTTTGACCACCGGCAGGCAGTAAGCATGCGGGCGCAGGCCGCCGTCGAACAGCGCATTGCGGTTGAGCATGAGGTGCTGGGGCGTGATCGTTGCGGCGAGGTTGGGAAAATCGTCGGACGCGACGAGCTCGGCCGCCTGGCGAGTCGTGATATGCTCGAACACGACCTTGAGCGCAGGGAAATCGGCAAGCAATTTGAGCAGGATGCGGTCGATGAACACGGCCTCGCGGTCGAACGTGTCGACCTGCGGATCGGTCACCTCGCCATGCACCAGCAGCGGCATGCCGATCGCCTGCATGCGCTCCAGAACGCGCGAAATGCGCCCGATCTCAGTCACACCGCGCGCCGAATTGGTGGTCGCGCCCGCCGGATACAGCTTGGCGGCAATCCACACCGCGTCGCGACGCCCGCGTTCGATCTCGTCGGGGTTGCTGTCGTCGGTCAAATAAGCCGTCATTAGCGGGGTAAAGTCGAGGCCAGCGGTCGCGGCGAGGATGCGGTCGCGATAGGCCGCCGCCGCCGCGACGCTGGTCACCGGCGGGGCCAGATTGGGCATGACGATTGCGCGACCGAACTGGCGCGCGGTGTACGGCGCGACGAGCGCGAGCATGTCACCGTCGCGCAAATGGACGTGCCAATCGTCGGGGCGGCGGATGGTCAGTGTTTGCATTGTCACGCCCGCTCCCTAACTGAAGGTCATGGTCTCCACCACCCTCACCGATCGCGCCGTCGTCCGCATGGCGGGCGAAGATGTTCGCTTATTCATGCAGGGGCTAGTTACCTCCGACGTGAGCGGGGCGCTGCCAGTGTGGGCCGGGCTGCGCAGCGCGCAGGGCAAGTGCCTGTTCGATTTCGTGGTGTGGGGCACACTCGAAGGAGGGGGCGACGACCTGTTGCTCGATTGCGAGACGAGCGCGGCCGATGAATTGATCAAACGGCTGTCGATGTATCGGTTGCGGCGAGCGATCACTATTGCCCGCGACGAGGGGCTGTCGGTTCATTGGAATGTCGAGGCAGACGGCGTGCCCGATCCGCGACTGGCAGCGCTAGGGCGACGCTGGATCGCGCCGCCTTCCGACCTCGCGTCCGGCTGGCTCGAGCACCGGCTGCGGCTCGGGGTGTGCGAGGGGCGCGCCGAGCTCGGCGATCTGCTGTGGCTCGAGTGCAATGCCGACGAATTGCATGGCGTGAGCTTTGCGAAAGGCTGCTTCGTGGGCCAGGAAAATACCGCGCGGATGAACTGGCGGGGCAAGGTCAACCGGCGATTGTTCGTGGTGCCGATTGGGATCGCGCCGCCAGCGCGGGTCCGAATTGCCTATCCCGAGCTGGGGCTGGCGGTCGCGCATTTGCGGATCGACGAGGTGCCGCCCGAAGCGATCCTGCCGCAGTGGATCAAGTCGGATGCTTGACGCCGCGCCGGTCGAGCAGGTCGTGGTCGTGACCGGCCGCGGCCTGGAGGCCAGTGACAAACTTACCGCCGGCCGCACCCTGACCCGCGCCGAGATCGAACGATTGGCGTCGGGGCGGATCGAAGATGTGCTTCGCGATGTCGCCGGGCTGGCGAGCTTTCGCCGATCGGATTCGCGCAGCGCGCACCCGACCAGCCAGGGGCTGACGCTGCGAGGCCTCGGCGGCAATGCCGCGAGCCGGGTCACGGTCAGCCTCGACGGGGTGCCGCAGGCCGATCCATTCGGCGGCTGGATCGCGTTCACCGCGCTCGATCCGCACGCCATCGACCGCATCCGTGTGACGCGCGGCGGCAGCGCGGGACTGGGCAATATCGGCGGGACGATCGACATCGACAGCCGCAGCGTCGCGGCGCGGGCGCCGGTCGACACGTTGTTTTCGGCAAGTTCACGATCGTCGCTCGATGCGCGCCTGCTCGCTGGAACGCGGTGGAGCGAAGGGTTCGCCAGCGTGTCGGGAAGTGTTGCACGCGGCGACGGCTTCGTCCCGGTGGTCGCCGAAGATCGCGGCGCCGCCGACCAGCGCGCGCCCTACGCCCAAGGCGCGGCGCGGGCGCGGCTGGTGCAGTCGATTGGATCAACGGCCGAAGTGCAATTGAGCGTGTCGACCTATCGCGATCGGCGGACCCGCGGCACCGACTTTAGCGACAATCGCCAGCGCGGCAACGACGCTTCGCTGCGACTGGTCGGGAATGGTGCAACGCGCTGGTCGGCGCTGGCCTATGTTCAGGACCGCCGCTTCGACAGCCAATTCGCCTCGGTCAACGCCGAGCGCAGCGCGGCAGCGCAAGTTCTGCAGCAGCGCGTCCCGGCGCGCGGCTGGGGGGCGCGGGTCGAAGTCGCGCCGACGCTGGGGCCGTTCGACCTTCGGCTCGGCGCCGAGTGGCGGCGGGTGTCGGGCGAGACCGAAGAAGATTTCCGCTTCGTCGCAGGCACAGCGACGCGGCGGCGTATGGCGGGCGGGACAAGCACCACCGCCGGGCTGTTTGGCGCGGTCAACTGGTCGGCGGGCGGTTGGAGCGCCGGAATCGAAGCGCGCGCTGACCATTGGACGATCGATGATGGGCGGCTGATCGAGACTAGTTTGAGCGGGGTCGCGCTGACCGACAGCCGGTTCGGCGACCGGTCGGGCTGGGAAGGCAGCGGGCGGGTCGCGGGCGGGCGAGCGGTGGGTAAGTCGGTCGCGCTGCGCGCGGCGGTCTATCGCGGGTGGCGGCTGCCGACGCTCAATGAGCTGTACCGCCCCTTCCGCGTCGGCCCTGACGCGACCGCCGCAAATGCTGGGCTCAACCCTGAGCGGTTGCGCGGGGTCGAAGCTGGGATCGACTGGACACCCGCTTCACACTCGAAGCTGTCGGCGACAGCGTTCGCCAACCGGCTGGGTGGTGCCATCGCCAATGTCTCGCTCGGCAGCGGGCCAGGCGTGTTCCCCGGCGCCGGCTTCATCGCGGTGGGCGGGGTTTATCGAATGCGGCAAAATGCCGATGCCATCGTGTCGCGCGGGATAGAGGTCGACGGCCACTGGTCCCGCGGCGTGTGGCGCGGGAGCTTGAGCTACGCGCTGACCGACGCCAAGTTGCGCGCCAGCGGTGCGGCGCTCGCGCTCAACGGCAAGCGCCCGGCGCAGGTCGCACGGCATAGCGGGTCGGCGTCGCTCGGCTGGGAGCTCGGAACAGTCGGACTGAGCGCGACCGCGCGCTTCACCGGGCGCCAGTTTGAGGATGACAGCAACACCCGCCCCCTCCCCGCCGCGCTGACCTTCGACACCGGCGCCAGCCTCGCTTTGTCGCGCCGCTTCACGCTCGAACTCCGCGCCGAAAACCTGCTCAACAAACAAGTTATCGCCACCCTCGCCAGTGACGGCACGCGGGAGCGGGCGTTGCAGAGAACGGTTTGGGTGGGGTTGCGGGTTCGGTAGGCGATTATGTTAAGACCTCAAATTGCCGGCTTCGACCCATTGCGGACTGGCGGTGAGTGCGAACTATGGAGAATGAGCATCAAAAAGAGATTCGGATTAGCTGGTCTTTTGGCTGTCCTGACGTGCCACTCGGCGGCCGCCGACCTGCCTCCCATCGCGTTCCTCTCGATGGGCTTCAAAGAGGTCCGCCTCAAGGACGTCGAGAGCACTCCCGAACATAAGACGAGGCTGGCTGCACCTGGTGGCTTTCTAGGTGTCACTGCCGACTTTAACGGGGACGGCAAACCGGATGAGGCTCGCATCTTGCAAAACCGCGAGCGCCAAATCGCTTATGTCGTTGCGGTCATCTCGTCGCCGACAAAGGTAGATACTTACGTCCAATCTCAGATTGCGCTTTCGGAGGTCGCCCACACTGGCGTCCGCGCGGTGAAGCCTCGCTCCGACCTTACCTCCGGCGAGATGCGGACGGGGCTGGCCATCTTCGACCTAAGGACGGGCGCTGGCGAGGCTAACTTCTTCGATGGAGAGGAGTTTTACATTCGCCTCCCCTTCGAAACATCCGTGAAGACCAGCACCTAACAAGCGCTTTCTACCCACTGCAGTCAAGGCGCGCTACACCACCCCGAACGCGCGCACCGGGAACGTCCCCATGCCGGCGATCTTGGGCGGGACCGCGGTGAAGCGGGCGCCCTCGTCGGGGAGCGCGGCGAGGTTGGTAAGATGCTCGCCGATCGGGATTCCAGCGCCGAGCAGGATGGTATGGACCGGGCGCGATCTTGTGCGGGTGTCGTCGATATTGTGGCTGTCGATGCCGACGAAGGCGGCACCGCTGTCGGCGAGGAGGCGGGCGGCGGCTTCAGTCAGGAAAGGGTGGGCGTCGAAGTATGCGTCGGTGCCCCAAAAGCGGTCCCAGCCAGTGTGGACCAGCACCGCGCGGCCGCGAACTTCCAGACCCGCGACGTCGGGGGCGTCGGTGGCGAGATCTTGCTGATACGGGCGGCGGACGACCAGCGCGTCGAGGTCGGCGAGCGTTTCGAGCGCAAGCCCGGCGAGGTCGGCACTGTTGGCGAAGCGATGGAACGGCGCGTCGACATAAGTGCCGGTGTTGGCGATCATGTCGATCCGCCCGATCTGAAAACTCGAGCCGTCGTCATAGTGCGATGCCGATTGCTCGCGGGTCCAAAAATCGCACAGCGCCGGGCCGGGGAAGCCCTTGTAGGTCGTCATCCCCGCCCGGATCACGTGGCTGAGGTCGACGAGCCTTCGCGTGCTATCATGCGCCATATTGCGACTGCTCCGATCCCGACCCAGATGACGTTGAGGACCGCCGAGGGCCAGGCGCCGTTCCACGCCGAATTGGCGATGAAGCCAAGCGCGCCGACGACGTTCATCCACTGATAAGCGGGGCTTTTCGCGGTCAGTCGCCCGGCAGTGAGCAAGCCATAGCCCGCGAGAATCAAGATCGCGCCGATCCAGCCGACCACTTCCATCAGCACGTCCAGGGTCATGCCGCGAGGTTCCGAAGCACGTATTGAAGGATGCCGCCGGCGCGGTAATATTCGAGTTCGTTATAGGTATCGATGCGGCAGCGCGCGGTGAGCGTGCGCGTCGTGCCGTCGGCGTTGATGATGTGGACGTCGATGTCCTGACGCGGCTCGATGCTGGCGACGCCCGAAATCGAAAACGTCTCGCTGCCGTCGAAGCCGAGGGTGTTGGCGCCCTCGCCGTCGGGGAATTGAAGCGGAAGCACGCCCATGCCGACGAGGTTCGAGCGGTGGATGCGTTCAAAGCTTTCGGCAATGACCGCGCGCACGCCAAGCAGGATAGTGCCCTTGGCTGCCCAGTCGCGCGACGAGCCAGTGCCATATTCCTTGCCCGCAAGGGCCACCAACGGAACGCCCTTCTCCTGCCACGCCATCGCCGCGTCGTAGATTGGCTGCGTGTCGCCGCCCGGACCGCGGGTCATCCCACCCTCGACGCCGTCGAGCATGCGGTTGCGGATGCGGATGTTGGCGAAGGTGCCGCGCATCATCACCTGATGATTGCCGCGGCGCGCGCCGTAGCTATTATATTCGGCGCGCGGAACCTGATGGTCGCTCAAATAGCTGCCGGCCGGACTGTCGGCCTTGATCGCGCCCGCCGGGGAGATGTGGTCGGTGGTGATCGAGTCGCCAAATACGGCCAATGCGCGTGCATTGACGATGTCGGTCAGCGGCTTGGGGGTCATCGTCATGCCGGTGAAGTACGGCGGGTTCTGGATATAGGTCGAGGCAGCGGGCCAATTGTAGGTATCGCCGCCGGTCACCTCGATCGCGCGCCAGCGCTCGTCGCCATGAAACACGTCGGCGTAGCGCGCGCGGAACATGGTTGAATGGACGTGGGCGTCGATCAGCGTGCGGACCTCGTCGTTGGTCGGCCAGACATCCTTCAAATAGACGTCGTTGCCGGCGGTGTCCTGGCCGAGCGGGTGACTGTTCATGTCGCGGCGGACGGTGCCCATCAGCGCGTAGGCGACGACCAAAGGCGGCGAAGCGAGATAGTTGGCGCGGCAATCTGGCGACACGCGGCCCTCGAAATTGCGATTGCCCGATAGCACCGAGGAGACGACGAGGTCATGTTCGGTGATTGCCGCCGACAGCGCGGGGGGCAGCGGGCCGCTGTTGCCGATGCAGGTCGTGCAGCCATAGCCGACAAGGTTAAAACCGATCGCGTTGAGATCTTCGCTGAGCCCGGCCGAATCGAGATAATCGGTCACGACCTGGCTACCGGGCGCGAGCGAGGTCTTGACCCAGGGTTTGCTGTCGAGGCCGAGCGCCCGCGCCTTGCGCGCGACGAGCCCGGCGGCGACCAGCACCGAGGGGTTCGAGGTGTTGGTGCAGCTGGTGATCGCGGCGATCATCACGTCGCCGTGGCCGATGTCATAGTCCTCGCCATCGATCGCGACGCGGGGCTCATTGTGCTTCTTGTAGGTCGCCTCAAGTTCGGCGTTGAACTGCTCATCGACGTCGGACAGACGGACTCGGTCCTGCGGGCGCTTGGGACCAGCCAGTGACGGCTCGACCGTCGACATGTCGAGCTCAAGCGTGTCGGTGAACCATGGTTCGGGCGAGCTAGCATCGCGCCACATGCCCTGCGCTTGGGCATAAGCGCGGACGAGCGCGATGCGATCGTCGTCGCGGCCGGTTAGCGTCAAATAGTCGATCGTGCGCTCGTCGATCGGGAAGAAGCCGCAGGTCGCGCCATATTCGGGTGCCATGTTGGCGATCGTCGCGCGGTCGGCGAGCGACAGCGCATCTAGACCCGGACCGAAGAATTCGACGAACCGGCCGACAACGCCCTTGGCGCGGAGCATCTGGGTGACCGTCAGCACGAGGTCGGTCGCGGTGATGCCTTCCTTGAGCGTGCCGTCGAGGCGGAACCCGACCACTTCGGGGATCAGCATGCTGACCGGCTGGCCAAGCATCGCCGCTTCGGCCTCAATCCCGCCGACGCCCCAGCCGAGCACGCCGAGCCCGTTGACCATCGTCGTGTGGCTGTCGGTGCCGACGAGCGTGTCGGGATAAGCGACAAGCTCGCCGTCCTGGTCCTCGCTCGACCACACCGTCTGGGCGAGATTCTCGAGGTTGACCTGGTGGCAGATGCCCGTGCCAGGCGGAACGACCTTGAAATTGTCGAACGCCGACGATCCCCATTTGAGGAATTCGTAGCGCTCGGCATTGCGCTGATATTCGAGCGCGACATTGTCGCCGAACGCCTTGGGAGTGCCGAATTCGTCGACCATCACGCTATGGTCGATGACGAGGTGGACCGGCACCTGCGGATTGATCTTCTGCGCGTCGCCGCCAAGGCTCTTCATCGCATCGCGCATCGCGGCGAGGTCGACCACCGCCGGCACGCCGGTAAAATCCTGCATCAGCACGCGCGCCGGGCGATACTGGATCTCGCGGTTTATCTTCCGCTCCTTGAGCCAGTCGGCCATTGCCTGGAGGTCGTCGCGGGTGACCGTCACGCCATCTTCGAAGCGCAGCAGATTTTCGAGCAATACCTTCATCGAGAAGGGCAGCCGCGACACGTCGCCCAACGCCGCCGACGCCTTGGGCAGCGAATAATAAGCATAAGTCTTGCCCCCGGCCTCAAGTGTCGAGCGGGTGTTCAAGCTGTCGTGGCCGGTGGGGATCATCGTGGACCTCATCTGCTGGGACGCAGCCCGAGAGGCCGCGAAGCTGCGCGCGCCCTAGCAAGTTGGGTCGGCGAGGGCAAAGGGGCGCGGGCGAGAGCAAAAGGGCGGGGGGCGACTCGGCCCGCTCATCGTCATCCCGGCCTCGAGCCGGGATCCACCTGCCTTCACGGACGCCGAAGCATCAGCTAAAGTCGGCCTCACGCAGATCAGGAGATTCGGTATCTGTCACCGTAATTCCGTAATTCGACCGGCCGATCGGCGGCAGCGCCTAGCTTATGATGCTGGAACGGGATAGCGGGCGAGTGATCACCCCAGCCAAGCGTGGCAGGCGGAAAGGTGAATTGAGTGCACTGTCACCGTAATGGGAACGGCAACCGCACCGGCGTCCAGCAACGGACCAACGCCACCGATGCCAATCCGGTGGCGAGCGACACCTACAACCGGACCACTGGCACCAATCGACTGGCCTCGATCGTGAGCGCCTCGGGCACCCGCACGATCGGATACGACGCGCGTGGCAACACCAGCTCGGCGAGCCGGCCCGGCAACATCTCGGTCTCGACCAGCTACGATGGCTACGGACGTCTGCTGACCTACAACCGCACCGGCAGCGAAGCGCAGACCAACGCCTATAACGGCCTCGACGACCGCGTGACGGTGAGCGCCAAGTTCGGCACCACCAAGGCCAATACGCGGACCTATGTCTATGATCCCGACGGCCGTCTGCTCGGTGAATATGGCGCCTCGGCCGCGGCACCGCTTGCCGAGACCATCTGGATGCAGCCGGAGGTGGCCAACGACAATATGTTCGGCGGCAACGACGGCACCGCGGGCTACGCCCCACTCGCCCTGGTCGGCGGATCGGGCGCGGCGGCCACGCTGTACTGGGTGCACGGCAGCCACCTCGGTGTTCCGCTTCTCACCACCAATGCGTCAGGAGCGACCGCTACCCCCACCGGCTACACCGCGGTCGGGTTCCCGGGTCAAACCCGAACGCTCGCCGACCTCTACTACAATCGATATCGCGACTATGACACCACCACGGGGCGGTACATCCAGGCGGATCCAATAGGGC
>JAJAYY010000050.1 GCA_026785965.1 Sphingomonas bacterium | reverse complement strand
GTCGATGATCGGCGCCGACACCGGCCGTTCCTTGGGATTGGGCCGAGCGCCCGAGCTTTCGACGCTCATCCGCGCGCCCTCGAATGCCTCGTCGATCATCACCTCGACCGTCACGCCATAGCGTTCCTCGATCTCGGCGAGCTCGCCGCGCTTGCGGTTGAGGACATAGACCGCCGCTTCGCGCCCGGCGCGGAGCAGGATGCGGTCGCCGCGGCCACGCGCGGCTTCGTCCTCGATGATCCGCAAGGCGCTGAGGCCCGATGACGATGCAGTGCGCATCAGCCCGGTGCCTTCGCAATGCGGGCATGCCTTGGTCGAGGCTTCAAGCACCCCGGTGCGCAAGCGCTGGCGGCTCATTTCCATCAACCCGAACGAGCTGATGCGACCGACCTGGATTCGGGCGCGATCGTTCTTGAGCGCGTCCTTCATCGCTTTCTCGACTTTGCGATTATGGCTCGACTGCTCCATGTCGATGAAGTCGATTACCACCAGGCCCGCCATGTCGCGCAGGCGAAGCTGTCGCGCGATCTCGTGCGCCGCCTCGATGTTGGTCGCGAACGCGGTCTGTTCGATATTATGCTCGCGGGTCGACCGCCCCGAATTGATGTCGATCGACACCAAGGCCTCGGTCGGATTGATCACCAGATAGCCGCCCGACTTGAGCTGCACCACTGGGTGGTACATCGCCGAAAGCTGGTCCTCGACGCCGTAGCGCTGGAACATCGGGGTCGGGTCGCGATAAGCGATGACCCGCTTGACGTGGCTCGGCATCAGCAGCTTCATGAAGCCGCGCGCCGCTTTATAGCCCTCATCGCCCTCGACGATCACTTCGTCGATTTCGCGGTGATAGAGGTCGCGGATCGCGCGCTTGATCAGGTCGCTGTCGCGATAGATTAGCGCCGGAGCCGAGCTGCCGAGCGTCTTTTCGCGAATCTCGTCCCACAATCGGGCCAGATAATCGAAGTCGCGCTTGATCTCGATCTTGGTCCGCGACAGGCCGGCGGTGCGAACGATCAGACCCATCGTGTTGGGCAGGTTCAAGTCCGCCATGATCGACTTCAACCGCTTGCGGTCGGCGCCGTTCGAAATCTTGCGGCTGATTCCGCCGCCGTGCGAGGTGTTGGGCATCAACACGCAGTAGCGCCCGGCAAGGCTCAGATAGGTGGTCAGCGCGGCGCCCTTGTTGCCGCGCTCTTCCTTGACGACCTGGACCAGCAGCACCTGGCGGCGCTGGATGACATCCTGGATCTTGTAGCGGCGGCGCAAATTCTGGCGCTTCCGGCGAAGCTCGTCGGCGGCGCTTTCGTCGACCGGGGAGCGGTCCGATCCGGTGCCGACCTCGTCGCCTTCCTCGGCGTCGTCGCCATGCTCTTCGTGGTCGCGCTCGACATAATCGCCGTCGTCATCGCCATGCTCGGCGGCGCGCAGGCGCTCTTCCTCGGCAGCATGCTCGGCCTCTTCAGCGAGCAACGCGTCGCGATCCGACTTGGGGATCTGATAATAATCAGGGTGGATTTCAGAAAAAGCGAGGAAGCCATGGCGGTTGCCGCCATAATCGACGAACGCCGCCTGGAGCGACGGTTCGACCCGCGTCACCTTGGCTAGATAGATATTCCCTTTGAGCTGCTTATGCTCCTCGGACTCGAAATCAAATTCCTCGATCCGGTTTCCCTTGGCGACGGCGACCCGAGTTTCCTCCGGGTGGCGCGCGTCGATCAGCATGCGCATGGACATTATAAATTCTCCGGGCGCGCAGGCCGGTCGAATGCGACCGGCGGCGCGCGTATTGATGGCTCCTCGCCAAACAAGCGAGCGCGTGATGCATGGAAATTGCCTCTGCTGCCGACACCATCGCGTTCATCGTCGCGAACGACGCTCTGCCACGCTCTACGATGAGCATGGTCTGGGCGTCCTGTGGCGTCATGCAGCGTCAACCTTGAAAGCCGCGGGTCCTTAGATCAGGTCGCGGCGGCGCCCGCGCGAAAGCTTCGGCGGACGCACCCGGTTAGCATTGTGCAACCGACCCCGCAACTATCGTGACCCGCGCATTTGCGTCAAAATGAGCGAATTGACGCGGCGCCCCTCTGGCCGTGATAAGGCAGGTCGCGACATAAGGGGCGAAGCCATTGAGGCTGCAACGAAAACATCAGGTTGTTGGGGTGGCCGCGGTAGTGGCGCTCCTGCTCCTGCTGTGGTGGTGGCAGGGGCCGGGTAGCGCGCATCCCGACGGCCCGGCGCTGGTCGGCGAGGCGCGGCGCGGCGGGCTGACGGTCGCGATGCCCGACGCAGTGCGCGACATCCACATCCGTGAGGCGCGCGTCCCCGGCCGCCCGATCGTGCTGATCGATCCCGGCCACGGCGGCCGCGACCCGGGTGCTCCCAGCGTTTCGGGGGAGGTGGTCGAAAAACAACTTACACTGGCGATGGCCAAGGAACTCGCCGACCTTCTCGAGCAGCGCGGCCGGGTCCGCGTGGCACTGGCGCGTGAAGATGATCGCTATCTCACCCTCGATCAGCGCGCCGACATCGCGCGGCGCATTGGCGCCAGCCTGTTCGTCTCGCTCCACATGGACAGTGCGCCCAACCCGCTTGCCCAGGGCGCGACGCTTTACTCCTTGTCCGACGTCGCCTCGAGCGCCGAAGCGGCGCGCTTCGCGGCGTCCGAGAATCGTGCCGCCGGGCTTCCCGCCAACGACGATGGTTCGCTTGATTCGATCCTCGCCGATCTCGCCTTGCGCGGGCAGATGGAGCAATCGGCACTGCTGGCGCAGCGCATGGTGCGCCGCGCCGCAGGGCGGGTTGCGCTTCGCCCGCGCCCGCATCAATTCGCCGCCTTCCACGTGCTGCGCCGCGCCGACACGCCGGCCTTGTTGGTCGAGGCGGGTTACATCAGCAATGTCGACGACGAGGCGCGGCTGGCGACGCCCGAGGGTCGCGCTCCGCTGGTGCTGGTGCTCACGCAGGCGATCGAGGCTGATCTGGCTGCGCGCCGATTGCGCTAAGCAAGGCCAAGCATATGCTTTCGCGCCGCCTTCGAAGCCGCTAGAGCCGCATCGACCATGCCGCCTCTCACCCTCCCCATGCCCGATTTGGTCGCCTTCAACGCGCGCCTCCACAGCCGGCTCGATCCGTTGTTCGAGCGGCGCTGGGTACGGCGCCTGGCGTGGACCGGGCTCGCCGGGTTCAGCCTGTTCGCAGCGGTCTGGTTGTTGTTCGCGACCGGCCTGCCGAGCAGCGAGAAATTGATGGCCTATGAGCCGCCGCTGCCGACCAACATTCGCGGTTATGACGGCAATCCGGTCGGCACTTACGCGCGCGAGCGCAGGGTCGAGCTGTCGTTCGACGAATATCCGCCGCTGGTCGTCAACGCCTTCATCGCCGCCGAGGACAAGACCTTCTTCCGCCACGGCGGGATCGACTATCCCGGCCTGATCGGCGCGGTGTTCGATTATGGCGTCAAGAAAGCCACCAGCGGCGCTCGGGCGCGTGGCGGGTCGACCATCACCCAGCAGGTCGCCAAGAGCCTGCTCCAGGACGACAGCTATTCGGTGACGCGCAAGATCCGCGAAGCGATCCTCGCGTTCCGGCTCGAATCGACCTTGTCGAAGCAGCAGATCCTCGAGCTCTACCTCAACCAGATTTTTCTCGGCCGGAATGCCTATGGCGTGCAGGCTGCGGCGCGCGCTTATTTCGACAAGGATGTCGAGGCGCTGTCACTGCCCGAAGCCGCTTATCTGGCGGTGCTGCCCAAAGCGCCGAGCAATTATGACCCGGTGCGCGCGACCAAGCGCGCGCTTGAGCGGCGCAACTATGTGCTGCGCGAAATGACCAAAAATGGTTATGTCAGCGAAAGCCAGCGCGCCGCCGCCGCCGAAACCGGGCTCGGCACGATCCGCTACGGCAGCAACGCCAAGTTCCGCGAGCAGGGCGGCTATTTCCTTGAAGAAGTGCGGCGCACCTTGCTGGCCAAATATGGCGAGACCGCCGACGACGGACGCAACAGCATTTACGCTGGCGGGCTGTCGGTGCGCACCTCGATGGTCCCGATGATGCAGGATGCCGCGGCCGAGGCGCTGCGCGAAGGGCTCGCCAAGTTCGACGGTGGACGCGGCTGGAAAGACACTGGGCTGACCATTTCGACCTCTGGCGACTGGGCGCCGCAGCTTCGCGCCGCCGCGCTCGGCACGGGTTTCCCCG
>JAJAYY010000049.1 GCA_026785965.1 Sphingomonas bacterium | reverse complement strand
GGTGCCGTCTAACTAAAACAAACTCTAGAGGCTGAACAAGATATCGATTGAATCGAGCCCCGCGGCGAGGTCGCGCTCAAGCTGGTCGAGCGCCGCCGGATGGGGGGCGACGCCCTGATCCTGCTGGCAAGCGATCGCTTCAAGCCCCGCCGCAGCGGCGCTCGCGACCTTGGCCGATCGCGCGTCGAAACAGCGCTGCACCGGCGGACTGGCCCCCGGGAAGCCAAGCGCCAAGCGCGCTTCGCTGTCGCGCGGCGACACGTCTTTGCCGGCGACCTGCTCGACGCATGCCAGCGCTTGGCGGATGCTCGCCAACCGCGCCACTGCCTCGGCATAAGGGGCGGGCAGCTCGCTCGACGGCGACTCGGGAATGAAGTGGATCATCCGCACCGTTTGCCACGGCACGGTAAAGGAGCGATGAATCAGCCCGCGACTGGCGCCTCAATATCGCGCAGGATCCAGCCGCGCTGCGGAATCGTCTCGATGAATTCGGCCCCGCCTGCCGCCGAGCGCAGCTTCTTGCGCAGCTTCGAAATGAACACGTCGATGATCTTGGGCTGCGGCTGGTCGTCCGAACGGCGGTAGAGATGCTTCAATAGCATCGACCGGGTCACGACATTGTTGCGCGCGAAGGCGAGCAGCTCAAGCACGCGATATTCCATCTCGGTGATCCCGATTGGATGCCCGTCGATGCGGATCAGCCGCTGCACCGCGTCGACCGAAAGCCGCCCTCCGCACAATGTCTCGGGCAGCTCGCCGCCATTCGCCTTGAGGTTGTCGAGCAAGCGCGACGCGGCTTCGTCGCTGTCTTCGGCCGACAGCTGCACCGGCGACCCCATCAGCGCCTGCTGCGCCTCGGCCAGCGCGGCATGCGCTTCCTCGACCAACCGCTGGCCTTCCTCGAACCGGCGCTTGGACCGGTCGAGCATCGATTCGATTTCGACTAGTCGGGCCGACAGGCTGTCCGCACTCATGAAATAAGGCGCCTTTTATTGGGGGGTTTGGGCGGACGCGTCCTGGCCGTCGCCTTCGGGCGCGGCGATAATTGCTTGAGTGGTCGCGCCCTTGTCGACGACGTTGGTCGCAGGGTCACCGGCGGTCGAGCGGATGCCGGTGGCGACGCGGTCGCGCCCGGCGGCTTCGAGCACGCTGGTTTCGACCGCGCTGCGCGGGGCAGGGCCACCGAACAGGGCTTCGATCGCCTGCGCCTGGGCATTTTCGGCCGACAGGCTAACGGTGCCCGCGACCGGCGGGGTCAGCGAATAATCGGGCGGGATGACCAACGGCGCATTGCGCGCGACCGCGAACTCATCGAGCGACTTTTGCTTGCCGATGCCGCAGCCGCCGAGCGCGAGCGCTGGCAGGAGGAGAGTGAAAGTGATGGCCTTACGCATGATCCGGTGACTCCGATTTCGACTTCCGCGACATGATGAAGGCGCGAACAAGCAAGATGACGACACCGATGCTAATCGCCGCGTCGGCAACATTAAAGACCAAAAACGGACGCACCGTGCCGAAATGGAGGTCGGCGAAGTCGACCACATAGCCCAGCCGCACCCTGTCGACGATATTGCCGAGCGCGCCGCCAAGCACAAGCGAAAGCGCAAATTGATCGCCCCGCGCTTCCTCGCGCCGGATCCACCACGCCACGCCGACCGCGATCGCCGCGGTCATCGCCACCAGCAGCCAGCGCCCGACCTCGCCGTCGGCGGTCAACAACCCCAGGCTGATCCCGCGATTCTCGACCCAGGTAAGGTTGAAGATCGGCAACAATTCGATCTGCCCGCGCTGCTGCAGCGCCAGTGGCCCGATGACCAGCCATTTGCTCAGCTGGTCGGCGATAAAGATGCCGAGCGCGGCGAGATAGGCGGGGGTGCGGTTGGTCACGCATTTATCCCCTTGTCATGCTGAACTTGTTTCAGCATCCATCCCGGGAACCGTGCGGCGGGAGAGGAAATGGACCCTGAAACAAGTTCAGGGTGACGCCCCAGAGAATTATCCATTCACCACATCCTCGCAGCGGTTGCACAATTCGCCGTCCTCGGTGACTTCGGGGAGCAAGCGCCAGCAGCGACCGCATTTGTGGTTGGTCGATTTGGTGACTGCAAACTGGTCACCTGGCTGAACCGACGCAACAATGAACAGCTCTTCGAGGCCAGCATGCAACCGTGCGTTGGGAATTACGACGTCCGCCTCAAGGCTTGAACGGATGACCTTGTCACGGCGCAGCGGCTCGATTTGCTCGGTCACCTCGGCACGCAATGCTCGCAAATCATTCCACGTCGCCATGAGCGCCTTGTCACGCCACTCGCCGGTCTCCGGCCACTCGAGCAAATGCACGCTGCCCGCCTCAGGGAATCGCGTGCCCCACACTTCCTCAGCCGTGAACACCAGCACCGGCGCGGCCCAGCGCACCAGCGCGTGGAACAAAGTGTCGAGCACCGTGCGATAGGCGCGGCGCTTGGGGTCGGTGGCCGCGTCGCAATAGAGGCTGTCCTTGCGGATATCGAAGAAGAAGGCGCTTAAATCCTCGTTGCAGAAGTCGGTCAGCGCGCGGACATAAGTGTTGAAGTCATAGTCCGCGACCGCCTGCCGCAGCGTGGCGTCCAATCCCGCGAGCAACGACAGCATGTAGCGCTCGAGCTCGGGCATCTCGGCGACCGCGACCCGCTCGCTGTCGTCATACCCGTCGAGTGCGCCAAGCAGATAGCGAAACGTGTTGCGCAGCTTGCGATATTGGTCGGCGACCCCGGCGAGGATTTCCTTGCCGATGCGGTGGTCTTCGGTGAAGTCGACGCTGAGCGCCCACAACCGCAAGATGTCGGCGCCAGTGTCGCGCATCAAATCGTTCGGGCTGATCGTATTGCCGACGCTTTTCGACATTTTCATGCCTTTGGCGTCCATCGTGAAGCCATGGGTCAGCACTGCATCATCGGGCGCGCGACCGCGCGCGCCGCAGCTTTCGAGCAGCGACGACTGGAACCAGCCGCGATGCTGGTCCGATCCTTCGAGGTACAGATCGGCGGGCCAGCGCTGGTCGGGCCAGGCGCCGCTCTCGAGCGTGAAGACATGCGTACAGCCGCTGTCGAACCACACGTCGAGGATATCGGTGACG
>JAJAYY010000048.1 GCA_026785965.1 Sphingomonas bacterium | reverse complement strand
GTATCGGCGCCATCGACAGCGGCCGCTTTCGCGGGCCGTTTTGCATTAGACTTTGAAAGCATGAGCGATGAAGCGCACTTTCCAACCGAGCAACCTGGTCCGCGCGCGTCGGCACGGCTTCCGTCATCGCAGCGCAACGCCGGGCGGCCGCAAGGTGCTGGCCAACCGCCGCGCCCGCGGCCGCAAGAAGCTCAGCGCTTAGTCATTCTCGCCAAGCGCGCTGATTTCCTCGCCGCCAACCGCGGCAAGCGCGCTCCCATGCCCGGCTTTGTCTTGCTCGTCCGCCCGCGCGGCGACGACGACCCGACGGTCCGCGTCGGCTTTACCGTGACCAAGAAGATCGGCAATGCCGTGGTTCGGAACCGCATGAAGCGGCGCTTCCGGGCGCTGGTGCGTGAGACCTTCCCCGACCATGCGATCGCCGGCGCCGACCATGTCCTGATCGGCCGCTCAAGCGGGATCGAGCGCGACTATGTCACCCTCACCGCAGAACTGACGCGGGCGCTGGCCAAGCTGTCGGTATGATCGCGCGCGCGCTGATCCTGCTTACTCGCGGTTGGCAAAAGGGCCCGAGCCGCGTGCTGCCACCTTCGTGCCGCTTCCAACCGAGTTGTTCGGCCTATGCGATCACTGCGCTTCAGCGCTATGGGGCGATCAAAGGCGGCTGGCTCGCGGTTAAGCGAATCTGCCGTTGCCATCCCTGGGGGGGCCAGGGCGTCGACCCGGTCCCCTGACGAATTAAGGACATGATCCCTTGAACGATAATCGCAACATGCTGCTGGCGATCGTGCTGAGCGCGCTGGTGCTGATCGGCTGGAGCCTGCTGTCGGAGAAGGTCTTCCCGACCTCTGGGCCGCAGACGGTCAAGGTTGAGAATGGCGATGCCAAGGCGGTAGCGCAGCCCGCGGCCGATCCCGGCGCCGATGCGCCGCAGGCGATCCGGGCACGCGGCGTCGTGCTCGGCGAGACCCCGCGCGTGCGCATCGCCACCGCCAGCCTCGCCGGATCGATCAATCTCAAGGGCGCGCGGTTCGACGACCTCGTCCTGGTCCGCCAGCGCGAAGGCGTGGCCAAGGATTCGCCCCCGGTACGGCTGCTATCCCCGGCCGGCGCCAAGGGCGCCTATTTCGCCGGCTTCGGCTGGACCGGCCAGGGGGTAGCGACCCCCGATGGCAACACGCTGTGGACCGCGAGCGCGCCAAATTTGGCGCCGGGCAAGCCGGTCACGCTGAGCTGGTCGAACCCGACCGGCCAGCGCTTCGAACTGATCGTCTCGGTCGACGATGGCTATCTTTTCACCGTCCGCCAGCGCGTCGCCAATTATGGGCCGGCGCCGGTCGTGGTGACCGCTTACGGACTCGCCAGCCGCGCCGAAAAGTCGGCCGATGCATCAAGCTGGACGACCCATGTCGGCCCGATGTCGTTCCTCGGCGCCAAAGCCGATTACGGGGTCGATTGGGACACCCTCGACGAAGACAAGGCCGGGGTGACCCATGACAGTCGCGGCGGGTGGCTTGGCTTTACCGACAAATATTGGCTGACCGCCTTGGTCCCGGCCAATGGCGCGCAAGTGGCGGCGAGCTTCCGCAAGAGCGCGAGCGGCGCATACCAGGCCGATTATGCAGGTGCGCCGACGATCGTCGCACCTGGCCAGGCGGTCAGCGGCGAAGCGCGATTGTTCGCTGGCGCCAAGGAAAAAGTGTGGCTCGACCGCTATGAGGCGGCGGGAATTACCAAGCTCAGCAAGTCGATCGACTGGGGCTGGTTCGAATGGTTCATGCGGCCGATCTTCTCGTTGCTGCAGTGGCTGTTCGCGGTCACCGGCAATTTCGGCGTGGCGATCATCTGCCTGACCTTCGTCGTCCGCTTGCTGATGTTCCCGATCGCCGACAAGCAGTTCCGCTCGATGGCCGGGATGCGCCGCGTCCAGCCCAAGCTGAAGGCGATCCAGGAGCGCTACAAGGCCGACAAGCCCAAACTGCAGTCGGAAATGCTCAAGCTGTACCAGGCCGAGAAGATTAACCCGGCGGCGGGCTGCCTGCCGATCTTGCTCCAGATCCCGGTGTTCTACGCCCTCTACAAGGTGCTGATGGTGTCAGTCGAAATGCGCCACCAGCCGTTCGCTTTGTGGATCAAGGATCTCTCGGCGCCCGACCCGATGACCCCGCTCAACCTGTTCGGCCTGCTCGATTTCACCCCGCCGCATTTCCTCGCGCTGGGTGTGCTGCCGATCCTGCTCGGCGTGACAATGTGGATGCAGTTCAAGCTCAATCCGGCGCAGATGGACCCGACCCAGCAGCAAATCTTCTCGATCATGCTGTGGGTGCTGATGTTCGTGATGGCGCCGTTCGCGGCGGGCTTGCAGCTCTACTGGGTGGTGTCGAACATTCTCACCATCGCCCAGCAGAAGTGGCTCTACCACCGCTATGATCTGCAAAAGGACAGCGACGCCGAAGGCGCGGTGCCGGCGCACAAATGAGCGACGCACCCGACCTTGACTCCGCCGAGCTGAGCGAGCGCGCGCGCAAGCTGTTCGCGGGGCCGATCGAATTTTTGAAATCGGCGCCCCGGCTTGAGCATCTGCCCGCGCCCGACGTTCCCGAGATCGCGTTCGCCGGGCGCTCGAACGTCGGCAAGTCGTCGCTGCTCAACGCGATTACCAACCGCAGCAAGCTGGCGCGCGCCTCGAACACCCCGGGGCGGACGCAAGAACTCAACTACTTCGACGTCGGCAACCCGCTCACGCTGCGGCTGGTCGACATGCCCGGCTATGGCTTCGCCGAGGCGCCCAAGGACATGGTCAAGCGCTGGCGTTTCCTGATCAATGATTTCTTGCGCGGGCGCCAGGTGCTCAAGCGAACGCTGGTGCTGGTCGATGCACGCCATGGCCTCAAGGACGTCGATCGCGAAGTGATGACGATGCTCGACAAGGCCGCGGTGAGCTACAATGTCGTCCTCACCAAAAGTGACAAGATCAAGCCGAGCGCGCTTGCCGGCACATTGGAAGCGGTTCGTGCCGAAGCCGCGCGGCATCCTGCCTCGCACCCGACCTTGTTCGCCACCTCGAGCGAGACTGGCGAGGGAATCGGCGAGCTTCGCACCGCAATTCTCGAAGCGGCGCTGATCTAGCGCTTATTCTCCCGCTTCGACGATGATCTGCCGCGCATTGTTTGCGGCGGGCCGGAACAACGACACGGTGACCGGCGGATAGCGCAGGACCGCGGGCGCCTGGCCGACGATCTGCTCCTCGCCGCGACCGAGCCACGCC
>JAJAYY010000047.1 GCA_026785965.1 Sphingomonas bacterium | reverse complement strand
GTCTTGCCCGCGCCATTGGGACCGAGCAGCGCGAAGATCTCGCCGCGCCTGATGTCGAGGTCGACGCTCTTGAGCGCCTCGGTGCCGCTGGCATAGGCCTTGCGCAGACCGCGGATCGACAGGATCGCATCGCTCATTCGATCGGCCCCGGCTCGCTCGCGTCGGCGGCGTCGTCCTTGGTCAGCCCGTGGCGCATCAGCATCGGCACGTTGGCGAGCGCGAACAGCAGGGTGGCAGGGATCGCGCCCCACAATTTATAGCCGATCCAGAAATCAGTCGTGGAATTGCGCCACACCGCTTCGTTGGCGATCGCCATGACCAGGAAAAACAGCGTCCAATTGCGCGTCAGCTTGGTCCAGCCGGCCGCGTCGAGCCCGGGATAAGCACTGCCGAGCACCGATTTGAGCACCTGGCGCCCGCTCATCAGACCATAGCCGAGGATCGCCGCGACGAAGACGTAATAGATCGTCGGCTTGATCTTGATGAACGCCTCATTGTGGAGCCACAGGGTCAGCCCGCCCATCACCACCACCATCGCGCCTGAAAACAATTGCAGCGCGGTCACCCGGCGGGTCAGCGCCAGGCTGACCATCATCGCGGCGAGGATTGCGACGATGAAGATTCCGGTCGCGACGAAGATGCCGAACTTGGCGTTGGCGGCGAAGAACAGGATCAGCGGGCCGACATCGAGCCCCAGCCGTGCTCCGGCGCCCAGTTCGCGGTCCTTGATAACCTCACTCATTCGCTCAATCCTGCTATTGCCCGCGCCACCGCTCGGGGATCGAACGGGCGCAAATCCTCTATTCCCTCGCCAACGCCGATGGCGTGGATCGGGAGCCCGAATTTCTCCGCCGCGGCAACTAAAATCCCGCCGCGCGCGGTGCCGTCCAATTTGGTCATCACCAGCCCCGTCACCCCGGCGAGGTCGCGGAACACCTCGATCTGGTTGAGCGCGTTCTGCCCGGTGGTTGCGTCGAGCACGAGGATGACATCGTGCGGCGCCTCGGGGTTCAACCGCCCGAGTACGCGCCGGACCTTGGACAATTCGTCCATCAGATGGGTCTTGTTCTGCAATCGCCCGGCGGTATCAACGATCAAGGCGTCGATCCCGGTCGCGGTCGCCTGTTTGACCGCGTCGAACACGATCCCCGCGGCGTCGCCGCCTTCCTTGCCCGACATCACCGGCGCGCCGATCCTTTTGCCCCAAATCTCGAGCTGCTCGATCGCCGCCGCGCGAAACGTGTCGCCCGCCGCCAGCATCACCCCATAATCCTGTTCCTGGAGGAGATGGCCAAGCTTGCCGATGGTGGTCGTCTTGCCCGATCCGTTGACCCCGATGACGAGGATCACGTGCGGCCGCGGGAAGCCCCACACATCGAGCGGCTTGGCGACGGGGGCGAGGATCGCTTCGATTTCCTCGGCGAGGATGGTGCGCAAGCCGCGCTCGTCGAGTTGCTCGAAGCGCCGCGCCGCAATTGCCTCACGGATCCGCTTCGCCGCCGCCGGGCCAAGGTCCGACGCGATCAGCGCTTCCTCAATGTCGTCGAGCGTCGCGGTGTCGAGCGCGGCCTTGCCGGGCTTCAACTCCTCCGCCAATCCCGCCAGATTGTCGCCCAGTCGATCCGCCGTTTTCTTGAAACCGCCTGTCAGGCGTTCGAGCCAACTCATTCAAAAGTCCCGATAAGAGTATCGCCATCCACGGCGGTGATGAGCGCCGCGCCGCACTCGCCGCGGTTCGACCCCGCAATCCGCACCGGGGCAAAGCCGTCGCTATGGCCGCGTTCCTTATTCTCGATCAGCACGCGTTGGCGAGTCCCGACCAGCGAGCCAAGCCACGCCTGCCGCTCCGCCGCCGCCGCCTCGCGCAGCCGGGCCGCGCGCGCCTTGACGATCTCGCGCTTGACCTGTGGCATCCGCGCTGCCGGCGTGCCGGGGCGCGGTGAGAATGGGAAGATGTGCCCGGCGATGATGCCGCAATCGTCGATCAACGCGAGCGAGTTGAGCGCCGCTTGTTCGCATTCGGTCGGAAAGCCTGCGATCAAATCGGCGCCGATCGTGACATCGGCGCGCGCGGCCTTGAGCTTCGCCACCGTCGCCACCGCGTCGGCGCGGCTGTGGCGCCGTTTCATCCGTTTGAGGATCAGATCATCGCCCGCCTGGAGCGACAGATGGAAATGCGGCAGCAACCGCGGCTCGCCCGCGACCAGTTCGAGCAGTGCATCATCAATCTCGATGCTGTCGAGCGATGACAAGCGCAGCCGCTGGAGGGCGGGCACGTCGTCGAGCAATTTCTGGCACAGCAGCCCAAGCCCTGGCTCGCTTCGACTTTGCTCAGGACAGACGTAACTCGTGATGTCGACCCCGGTGAGGACAATTTCCTTTGCCCCCGCCGCCAGCTCGCGCTCGACGGCAGTCCGGACCGCCTCGTATGGCAGCGACCGGCTCGGCCCGCGCGCCTGCCAGATCGTGCAGAAAGTGCAGCGATGGTCGCACCCGGGCTGGATCGCGACAAACGACCTCACCCGCGACAGGAAGCCCGCCGCGACTGGCGGGGCAGGTGACGTCAT
>JAJAYY010000046.1 GCA_026785965.1 Sphingomonas bacterium | reverse complement strand
CCCCCCGGGGGGGCGCCGCGACTCCGCGCAGCGGAGCGGGGGCTCCCCCAGTTCCGCAATGGTCGGAACCCTCACCCCAACCCTCTCCCGACACGGGAGAGAAAGAAGGCGCGACGAAACCCGCTGCCCCGACCGGGACCGCGCAGCTGATACCCGAGGCTCAGACTGCCTCTGACGCCCCGACTAGCTCCGTCAACACCACCACCACGGTGCGCGAGGCGCTTCGCGATGCGATGGCGGAGGAGATGCGGCGCGACGAACGGGTGTTCGTGATGGGCGAGGAGGTCGCGCAATATCAGGGGGCGTACAAGGTGACGCAGGGGCTGCTCGACGAATTCGGGCCGACGCGGGTGATCGACACGCCGATCACCGAATATGGCTTTGCCGGATTGGGCGTGGGCGCGGCGATGGGCGGGTTGAAGCCGATCATCGAGTTCATGACCTTCAACTTCGCGATGCAGGCGATCGACCACATCGTCAATTCGGCGGCCAAGACCAACTATATGTCGGGCGGGCAGATGCGCTGCCCGATCGTGTTCCGCGGTCCCAATGGCGCCGCCAGCCGGGTCGGCGCGCAACACAGCCAGAATTACGCGCCATGGTATGCCAGCGTGCCCGGTCTGGTGGTCATCGCGCCGTATGACGCGGCCGACGCCAAGGGCCTGCTCAAGGCCGCGATCCGCAGCGACGATCCGGTCGTGTTGCTCGAAAATGAACTGCTTTAAGGGCAGAGCTTCGCGGTTCCCGAGGGCGATGTCGTGGTGCCGATCGGCAAGGCGCGGATCATGCGCGAGGGCAGCCACGTCACGCTGGTCAGCTACTCGATCGGGGTCGGGGTCGCGCTCGCCGCAGCAGAGACCCTGGCCGGCGAGGGGATCGAGGCCGAGGTGATCGATCTGCGCACGCTGCGCCCGCTCGACACGGCGGCAGTGCTGACCAGCCTTCACAAGACCAACCGCGTGGTGGTGGTCGAGGAAGGCTGGCCGACCTGCTCGATCGCGAGCGAGATCATCGCGGTGTGCATGAGCGACGGATTTGACGATCTCGACGCGCCGGTGCTGCGGGTGACCAATGAGGACGTGCCGATGCCCTATGCCGCCAACCTCGAGAAGCTCGCGCTGATCAACGCCGACGATGTCGTCAAGGCGGCGAAAGCCGTGCTTTATCGCTAGCGGAATGCGCGACCGCGACCTCGTGCGGCTCTACTGGCCGGTCGCGCTTAGGCCCGCCTTCGATGCCCTGTTCGGGATCGACGACGCGCTCGCCGAAATCGTCGCCAGCTCGACCCAGCCCGCGCTCGGCGCGATCCGGCTGGCGTGGTGGCGCGAAGCGCTCGAACGGCTCGATACCAGCCCGCCCCCGCCCGAACCGAGGTTGCAGGCAGTCGCGGCGGAGCTGCTGCCGCGCGGAATTAGCGGAGCCGATTTGGCCAAGCTCGAAGCTGGCTGGGCGGCGCTGTTTGAAGAGACGCGCGACCCCGACCGGATCGGCGCGCGCGGCGCTACTCTGTTCGCGATCGGCGCGCGATTGCTGGGCGCGACCGATTCCCGGCTCGACGCGGCGGGCCGCCTATTCGCTTGCGCCGATGCCGCGCGGCGCTGGCTGGCGCCGATGGAGCAAGCGAGCGAACCAGCGCTCGCCGGGCATCGCTTTGCCCGCCGACTGCGCCCGCTGACCGCGCTTGCCCGGCTCTCCGCGCGTGACGTCCGGCGCGGGTTCGGGGAGCCCGAAGCAACCCCCGGCCGCGCCGCAGCTCTGCTGGGGCATCGGCTCACCGGACGCATCGCCTAGATTGAACTTGGTCCAAAACGGGCATATTGCTGCCACCGCCGGATCGTCATTCGAAGGAGGGGCCAATGGGCCGATTCCTCGCCGGCGTTGCATCCTGTTTGCTGTTGGTAACGGGCGGAATCCTGTTTTGGCAGGGCCGCGCTCAAGCGCCATCTTTTCCACCGCCGCCACCGCCGCGACTGGCCGCCGCCGCCAATGCGACGCCGATCATGCTGCGGCCGATTGGTGCGGCACCCTCGGCCGATCCCAAGAACAAGGAAGAGAAGCGCTTCGCACGCGCCGACAAGAATGAGGATGGGCGGATTACGCTCGCCGAGCTGGTCGAGCCGCGGCGCAAGGCGTTCGCCAAGCTTGATCTCAACCAGGATGGCAAGTTGGGGTTCGAGGAATGGGCGATCAAGACGATCGACAAGTTCGGCGACGCCGATGGCGACCAGAGCAAGGCGCTGACCCCCGCCGAATATGCCGCCACCGCGCCCAAGGTGAAGGCCAAGCCAGCGTGCGGGTGTGGTTGAACGCAAATTCCTCCCCGGCAAAGCTGGGGAGGGGGACCATCCAAAGGATGGTGGAGGGGTATCGATGCCGCGGATTGTAGATCGTAATATATTGCTCGCTCGCGCGCGAATGATGCGGCGCACGCCAACACTTCCCGAGGGATTATTGTGGCAGCACCTGCGAGCACGGCCAAACGGATTGAAGTTTCGGCGGCAGCACCCGATCGGTAGCTATATTGCCGATTTCTACTGCGCCGCGGCGAAGCTGGTGATCGAAGTCGACGGCGTGAGCCACACGATGGCCGCGCGGGTTGCCAACGATCAGCGACGCGATCAGTGGCTGGCGGAGCAAGGTATCCATGTCGTGAGATTTGCGGCGGTGGACGTTCTCAAGGATGTCGTGATTGTGCGCGAGGCTGTGATCAGGGCTGCGCGGCGGCGACTACCCCTCCACCATGCTGCGCATGGTCCCCCTCCCCAAGACGCTGTCTTGGGGCGGAAATAATTCGAGCCACGCTCCAAGCGCCGACCGCGCGCGGTCAGTGTAGAGGCGTTTGCGATCGGCTTTTTTGGTCTTGGGGCCGGTCAAGGGCGGCATCAGCCCGAAGTTGATGTTCATCGGTTGATAGGTGTCGGCGGTGGCACCGCCGGTGATGTGGCCGAGCAAAGCGCCGAGCGCGGTTTCGAGCGGTGGCGGGGCGAGCGCTGATCGGGCGATTTCGGCTACCGCGAAGCGCGCCGCGAGGAGGCCGATCGCGGCGCTTTCGACATAGCCTTCGCAGCCCGTGATCTGCCCGGCGAAACGGATGTGGGGCAGGGTTTTCAAGCGCAACTCCCCGTCGAGCAAGATCGGCGAGCGGATGAAGCTGTTGCGATGAATCCCGCCGAGCCGCGCGAACTCTGCTTTTTCGAGCCCTGGAATGGTTCGGAAAATCCGCACCTGGTCGGCATGCTTGAGCTTGGTCTGGAAGCCGACGATGTTCCACAAGGTGGCGAGCGCATTGTCCTGGCGCAGCTGGACCACGGCAAAAGGCCAGCGCCCGGTGCGCGGATTGTCGAGCCCGACCGGCTTCATCGGCCCGAAGCGCAAGGTCTCGGGACCGCGCTCGGCCATCACCTCGATCGGCATGCAGCCTTCGAAGTATGGCGTGTCGCGCTCCCACTCCTTGAACTCGGTTTTTTCGCCGGCGTTGAGCGCGGCGATGAAGGCGTCATATTGCGGCTTGTCCATCGGGCAATTGATGTAATCCTTGCCGCCCTTGTCCCACCTGGCGGCCATCCAGCAAATGTCCATGTCGATCGACTCGCGGTGGACGATCGGGGCGATCGCATCGAAAAAAGCGAGCGCGTCGGAGCCGGTGACCTCAGCGATCGCCGAAGCAAGGCCGGGCGCGGTCAGCGGGCCAGTGGCGATGATCGTCGAGCCGGAGGCGGGGAGGGTGTCGATCCGCTCGCGCACCACGGCGATGTTGGGATGGGCTTCGATCCGGCGCGTGATCTCGGCGGCGAACCCTTCGCGGTCGACCGCGAGCGCCGAGCCGGCGGGGACCTTGTGAATTTCGGCCGCGGCCATCACCAGCGAGCCCAATACGCGCATCTCCTGATGGAGCAGCCCGACCGCATTGGCCTCAGCGTCATCCGACCGAAAGCTGTTCGAGCAGACTATTTCGGCGAGCCGGTCGCTGTCGTGTGCCGGGGTGGTATCGCCTCCGTTTGGCAAATTGGCCCCGCGCATTTCGCTGAGGCGGACGCGCAAGCCCGCCTCGGCCAGCTGCCACGCCGCTTCGGAGCCGGCCAGCCCGCCGCCGATAATATGGATGTCGTAGGTCATTGGCGCCCCTCTACCCGTT